>CAXTKN010000168.1:0-5638 GCA_964244805.1 uncultured Aestuariivirga sp. | reverse complement strand
TGGGAGCGCCCAGGTTGGTTTGCGCCGAAAGGTTATGCGCTTTCAAAAGAAGAACTCAATTCTGATGATACGCTGACCAATCACAATCATGCGCCAGCAACAGATGATGGTCGTATTGTTGAGAAGTGGTCGTTCCGTCGTTCTAACTCGTTCAAATTTGTTGGCGAAGAATGTTTGAACGTCATGAACAATGTTGGCATTCAAGATATGTCGGCCTTCGCAAAGATGGAAGTTTCGGGCCCAAAAGCCCGCGAATGGCTTGAATCTATTCTCGCCAATAAAATTCCAAAGAAACAAGGCCGCATTGCGCTTTGTCATTTGCTATCACCTCGCGGTGGCGTTCGCGCTGAGTTCACGGTTTATGAATGGGCCCTTGGTCGGTTCTATCTGGTTTCGGCTGGTGCTTATGAACGCCATGATCAAGATTATTTGC
This sequence comes from uncultured Aestuariivirga sp., assembly GCA_964244805.1. GTDB lineage: Bacteria > Pseudomonadota > Alphaproteobacteria > Rhizobiales > Aestuariivirgaceae > Aestuariivirga. Next base: position 5,205 of record CAXTKN010000168.1, on the reverse strand, counting down.
GTAAATTAGCGCCGACCGATGGCTCGGTGAGACTTAATTCAATCACAGCGCGTTTGGGCGTGATTGTTCTCGCTGGCCCAAAATCACAAAAAGTGTTGGCTAAACTCACCGATGCAAATTTAAGCAATGAAGCCTTTCCATGGCTATCAGGAAAAGAACTTACAGTTGGCACTGCCACGGCTCATGTATTGCGCGTAAATTTCGTGGGAGAATTAGGTTATGAGTTCCATGTTCCTGTTGAACAGCAGGTCGCGTTGTTTGATCAACTGATGGAAGCGGGAAAAGAATTTGGCATCAAGCCATATGGCATCAAAGCCATGTCATCACTGTCTATCGAAAAATCCTACCGTCTGATTCCGCGCGAACTCTCGATCGAATATTCCGCCTACGAGTCTGGCCTCGATCGTTTCGTGCATCCAAGTAAAGGCCCTTTCATAGGCCGTGACGCGTTGGTTGCGGGAAAAGAAAAAGGCCTCAACTGGAATTTTGTGACCATGGAAGTTCATGGCGTTACAGATGCTGATTCCGATGCGCGCGGTTCTGAGCCCATCTATTCTAACGGCAAACTTATTGGCCGCGCCACCAATGGCGGTTTTGGATGGCGTTGTCACAAATCGCTCGCACTTGCCATGGTGAAACCAGAATTTGCAGCGGTTGGTACAGAGCTCGAAATCAAAATTTTAGGCAAGATTTTCAAAACTACTATCGTCATCGAAAGCCCGTTTGATGCTGATAATGTTAGATTGCGAAATTAATTCATTCAAAATCTATTTAAGGTTGAAGATAAGGCGTAACTCGCCTTGCAGGAAATTTTGCTTTAGCTAGAGTCATTGCGATTCGGAGCGACTATGACGACAGGCAGACAAGGTTTTGGGGTTGGCGTTTTATATGTGCTGATCGCCAATTTCGGTTGGAGCCTTTCCGGGCTGTTCGTGCGTTTGATGCCGGGACTTTCCGGCTGGCAGATTAACTGCTGGCGTGGCTTTTGGATGGCCGTAACACTGCTGTGTTATTCGGTATTGCGATATGGGCCTAACACTGGAAAGATTTTCGGCAGCATTCCAAGATGGGCAATGTTCTGGTCGGCCTTGTGCTTTGCGGCTGGTACAACTTTTTATGTGACCTCGCTCACGCTTGTGCCCACTGCAACGGTTTCAGTGATTGGGGCTACTTCGCCACTTTTTGCAGGGCTTTTATCAAAAGCGATCACAGGCGAAAAACCAAACCTCTTTGCCTGGCTTGCAGCGATTATTGCGATTGCTGGAACTGTGGTGATTGGCTGGAATGGTTTTCAAACTGGTCATCTGGGAGGCTTGGCGCTTTGTTTTGGTGTGCCCCTTACATTCGCAGCGCAAACTCTGCTGCTTCGACGCTACCGCAATTATGACATGATGCCGGCCATTTGCGTGGGTGGCTTGTTGTCATTCATTGTGGCTGGGTTCGTCAGTCAGTGGCAGGGGGGAACAGCGAGTGCTTTTGCAATCGATTTCAGATCATTTGGATTATTGATGCTTATGGGTCCCATCCAACTGGCCATTCCTTTGGTGTTTTATGGTCTCGGGGCAAAAACTGTTCAAGGCATAACCTTGGCGCTCTTGGCAATGATGGATGCGATCATCAATCCGTTTTGGTCTTGGCTTTTTGTCGGCGAAGTTCCTGATCAGTCGTCAGTTATCGGGGGGGCCATTATTTTGCTTGCGGTTCTTCTCAGTGTCGGTGGACAAACATGGCTCAATGGTCGCGAGACGAGACTTGAATAAGGCGCGAGCGACACTTATCGGCTTTGCCGCTGTCATCATGTGGGGCTTTCTAGCGTATTTATCGAAGAGTGCCGAAGCCATTCCGCCTTTGCAATTAAATGCCATGGGATTCTTTATAGGTGGGCTTGTTGGCATTGCCAGTTGGCCGTTTCGCCCCCGTGCCTATTTGGTCTTGTTAGGGCAAAAATGGCAGGTTTGGGCGCTGAATGTTGGGGCGCTATTTGGTTGCCATCTTTTATATTTTATCGCCATTCGCAATGCGCCCGCTGTTGAGGTGAGTCTCATTGCTTATACTTGGCCGTTGTTGATTGTCGTGTTTTCCGCCTTTGCACCGGGCGAAAAATTGAAATGGTATCATGTCTTGGGTGTAGCCTTTGGTGTTGTGGGTGCTTTCATTGTGATCAGCAAAGGGCAACTAGGTTTGCTTTCAAATGGATTGCAGCTTGGTCATATCATCGCCATTCCCTATGCAATCATGTGGGCCGGGTTTTCAGTGCTCATCCGAAAATATGGCACCGTGCCAAGCGATATTGTTGCTGGCTTTTGTTTTGCCTGCGCCGCACTTTCAGGAGTTGCGCATTTTGCATTTGAGCCCACGCTCTGGAGCTTAAGTTCATCGCAATGGTTTGCAGTGCTTAGTCTTGGCCTATTGCCCATGGGGCTTGCATTCTATGCTTGGGACTTTGGCATGAAGCACGGCGACCGAATGATTCTTGGGGTCAGTTCTTATGCAGCGCCATTGCTTTCAACAGTGGTGTTGATCATGTCAGGCTTTGCGGCTTATCATTGGTCAATTGCCATTGGCTGTCTGCTGATTACAGCAGGCGCCACTATTGCAGCCAAAGATATGATTTTCAAAAAAACTATTTAAAATTATTCTTGCGCGTTCGAATTTCAGCGAAAACTTCCGCATCGCTTGCTGTTTCCATTCCGAGATTTTTACGAATTTCAGGGCTATCACAACGCAAATAAGGATTGGTTTTAAGTTCCTCACCAATCGTGGTGGGGCAGGTCATCTCGCCTTTTGCACGCAACGCAGCGACCGCGTGGAAGCGATTTTGCAGCGCTTTGTTTTCAGGCTCAATGGTCAAAGCAAACTTCACATTCGCTTCAGTGTATTCATGGCCGCAATAAACATAGGTGCTGGTTGAAAGGGTTTTGAACTGATTCACCGAATGGAACATCTGCTCCATTGTGCCTTCGAGCACACGGCCACAGCCCACGGAGAATAATGTATCGCCAGCAAAAAGCGAGAACTCACCCGGAATGCTGAAGGCAATGTGGCCTGATGTATGGCCGGGGCAATCATGCACAAATACTTCGCGGTTTGACCAGATGAATTTTTCACCGCCCGAAACCTGAATGTCGATGCCCGGAATTTTGTCGGTCTCGGCTTTCGGGCCAATGATTTTGCAGCCGTAATGTTCTTTCAACTGCGCATTGCCTTGCACATGGTCAGCGTGGTGGTGGGTTGTGAAAATATGGGTGAGTTGGCGGCCAAATTTCTTCAGCTGCTTTTCAACAGCGTCCGCATCAGGTGCATCAATTGAAGCCGTGGCGCCAGTCACGCTGTCATGAATGATCACGCCGTAATTATCTTCCAAACACATAAACTGACGCATATCGATGTGAGCCATTTAGAAACCCTATTTCATTCCATGGGTGACCTAAGCGAGAATTGGCGCTAAATCGAGGCCCATGGATATTGTTGATCTGCGCGAATACTATGCCACTTCATTGGGAAAGGCTACCCAACGATTAATTACGGCCAAACTTGCGGGCGATTTGCCACATGACCCGCAGGCTACTGTTCTGGGATTGGGCTATGCCACACCGTATCTTGATAAATCGAGAGAATCTGCCTTACGGCAATTGGCTTTTATGCCAGCGCGGCGCGGGGTTATTCATTGGCCGGAAGTAGGGCCAGTGTCGTCGGCCCTGGTTGATGAACTTGATCTGCCATTAGGTGATAATGCAGTTGATACGGCGTTGGTTATTCATTGCTTGGAATTCACCGATAGCCCCGAAGAATTACTGCAAGAGGTTTGGCGTGTGCTGACGCCGCAAGGCAAATTGCTTTTAGTTGTTCCCAATCGCAGCAGCCTTTGGGCGATGCGTGATATTTCACCTTTCGGCCATGGCCAGCCGTTTTCGCGGCAGCAACTGCAAGGACTGTTGAGATCGGCTCAGTTTTCTGTCACGCGGTTTGAATATGCCTTGGTTATGCCGCCGTCCAAAAGACTTGCAGGCTCCGCTTTTGCCCGTGGGCTTGAAAAGCTTGGTTCAGCTGCGGCTTTGCGCGGTATATCCGGCGCTTTGATTATAGAGGCGCAAAAACAGGTTTATGCCTATGCGCCGGGCCGCAAGGTCAGGCGTGTATTGCCGAGGTTCAAGCCCGCCTTTTTGCCAGCTCCAAATGCGTCGCACGGCAAAATATAGTCGCTTTGCATTTATCGCTTCTATTCCTTATGAAGCTTTATGACGGCCTGATTAAAGCTTTGGACCCAACTTATGAATTCTGATGATCCTCATTCAACAACATCTCCCAGCCTAGTAGAGGCGCGTCTAGCGCTCGATGAGATTGATGACCGCATTCTTGACCTGTTGGCCAAACGCATTGACATTACGGGGCAGGTTAAACGCGCCAAGCAAAATGAAATTCAGATTTTTGCATCGCCGCTGCGGCCCACGCGTGAGGCGGCCATTATGCGGCGCTTGTTGGCGCAGGCCAAAGGCACTGACGTTTCACCTGAACTGATTTTACGTGTTTGGCGGGCCATCATCAGCGATTCGAGTTTGCGCCAAGCGCCAATCACCTTGCATGTCAGCAAACACTTAAACGCCAACATCGCGCACCGTCTGCGCCTTCGGGATTATTTTGGTGCCATCAATGTCGAAGAATACCGTGATGAGGCGCAAGCCTTGATGCAGATTGATTCCGCGCCTGGAGATATTTGTGTGGTTGAGACTGAGCAGCCATGGGTTGAAGCCTTTATGTCGGGTCATGGCGGCAAGGCGCAGGTGATTGCAAGCCTGCCGATTCTGAAGGAAGAGGACGTGCCGAAACTTTTGCTCATTGGCCAAGCACCAGTTGAGGTAAGTGGCTTTGACGAAACGCTGGTCATAACTGATGGCAAGCTGCCACGGGATTTTACGCCTCAGCCGATTTGGCAGAGTAAGATTGGAAACTTGAGGCTGTCATGCCTCCCCGGATATTTGACTGAGCATGAAGGGCCGATGGTGGGTTTGATGCGCTCGAATGCTTCGCTCAAGCTGAAGATCGCTGGGCGTTATAGCAGCGCCATTCAGGTGGAAGTTTAATGTCGGTTGTTGCGGGGCCGGAACCAAAACCGGGTATTCTTGGTATCCAAGCGTATGTGCCTGGCAAGTCTGGGCCGAAGGCGGGTCGGGTCTACAAGCTTTCATCGAATGAATCTCCCATGGG
>CAXTKN010000167.1:4235-5641 GCA_964244805.1 uncultured Aestuariivirga sp. | reverse complement strand
ACATCGCGGAAGATCGCGTAGCCTAAGATAACCGCCCAAATCATGAAAGCATAATAGAAGGGAGCAACGGCTTGGGCTGATGCGTTCCGGTAAGCCAGAAACGTAAACATGTGGCCGAGCATCATGAACAGGCCAGCGCCTGCCATGAGCATGATGTGATAGGGCTTGGGGATAATCCAAGTTTCAGCAGTGAGACCAACGATTGCGGCACCGCTCATGACCATGATGATTGTAATCAGTGTGGCAACGAGTGCGGGAATTTCAGATGAGACGCGACGGCCCGCCAAATCACGCAACGCCGCAAACATCGCTGTGACGAACGCAAACATCAGGAATGGCGACGCTGTACCAAAGCCAGGTTGAGCCACGAGCAACGCACCCACAAATCCCAGCGCCACCAAAATGATACGCGCTGGTAAAGCCGCTTCACGGTGAATAAAAATCATCCCCATAATCACCAACAAAGGCGTGATCTGGAATATTGCCGTCACATCACCAATCGGCGCATGGGCGAGCGCTAAGATATAGGTGAGGATTGCACCCACTTCCAAAATGCCACGCAGAAAAACAAACCGGTGAATGCCATGGGCCAACTTTCCAAGATCACCCATAATACCAAGCAGTACCAAAGCGCAGATAACACCTGACGTGCCGCGCATGACCAGAACTTCGTAGGGAGGCAGATCGGCCAGCGCCAATTTCATGAAGCTATCATTGAGTACAAATGTGCCTGCACCCGCCAACATAAAACCAATGCCGCGAATATTGGATGGAGTTTTCAAAATAGTTTCAAGCTCTCAAGTTGCAGATTCGGCATGAATTACGGCATCGCCACAAAAGCGATATCCGACACCCACTTCAGTCAATAAGATTTCTGGATCAGAAGCGTCAATTTCAATTTTCTGCCTGATTTGACCAATCATAACGCGTAAATATTGAACATCAAATTCATGGGCCGGCCCCCATACAATTTTTAAAATCTGCTTGTGTGTCAGAACTCGGTCGACATTTTTAATCATCAGTAAAAGCAGTTCAAATTCCTTCGGCGTCAGGTGGAGCGACTTCCCATCTTTTGTAATAGTATGCTTGATCGTATCAACAATGATCCCGCGCGACTGATAAACGCTTGTTGGAACCAGATCACTTTTATGATTGCGCAAATTGGCCCTCATGCGCGCCAGCAGCTCACCAATGCCGAAAGGTTTGTTGATATAGTCATTGGCACCAAGATCGAGAGATTCAATTTTTTCGACTTCCCGGTCGCGCGCTGAAAGAACGATTATCGGAATCTGCGACCAACTGCGAATTTCGCGGATAACATCTTTACCGTCTTTATCTGGCAAGCCGAGATCGAGTAAGATAATATCAGGCGCCTTGGTCGCGGCCAATTTTACAGCCTCTGCCCC
>CAXTKN010000167.1:0-4135 GCA_964244805.1 uncultured Aestuariivirga sp. | reverse complement strand
CCTTCAGCCACGCGGTAGAATTTTTCAAAAACCTGGTTCAACTCTGTGGGCGGAATGCCAATGCCTTCATCCTCGACGATCAACAAAACATCATTTTTGTCTTCCTCAACTCTCACCTTGGTTGCAGTTAATGAAGGTGTATATTTATTGGCGTTATCGATCAGGTTGAAAATCAACTGCTCCAACAGCATCGCGTCGCCGACAACAGTCAATTCTGAATTGCCTAATTTCGCATTGATTTCGCGTTGGGGCCAAGAATTTTTAGCACGACGAATTGCCGAAGACACAACTTCTGAAATCTGAATACTATTATTTGAAAGCCTGATTGCACCACCTTCAATCTTGGTCATATCCAAAAGATTGGAAACAAAACGCGAAAGATGGTTTGCTTCTTCCTCAATATTCATAAGCAGATCATCGCGAACTGATTTCGTCATCTTATGCTGCAAACTTCGCAGCGTCGATACAGAGCCGATAATTGACGATAGCGGTGTTCGCAAATCATGTGAAATTGACGACAGCAAAGCTGAACGCAACTTCTCACTTTCCATATTTGCCCGTGCTTGGCTGGCTTCGTCTGCCAGGATGGTACGTTCGAGTGCAATTGAAACCTGACCCAATAAAGCATCGGTCATGCGGCGCGCCTCGGAGGAGAGTTCAGAACTATCCGGCCTGATACCAACAACACCCATCACCCCATGAGGCGTTTTCATCGGGTGGTATTGGAATTTTGCATTCGGAAGAGTCTGCGAATTCCAACCGGCAATTTCAGCATGGTTCAGCGTCCAACGTGCTGCAGTCCAGTCGGCTGGGCCCAAATTATCTTCAGGTGGCATGCCTGATACAATAAGAAGATCATCATTGCTTTTCATCAAAACGATAGATTGGCCTTTGGCAGTCGAAGCGGCCTGAGTTGCAACAACCCACATGAGATCGTCAACAATCATTGTGGCCGAAAGCTTCCGCGAAAGGTCGAATAGGGTTTCAATTTGCCTCACCCGGGAAATGGCAGCATCTGATTGTTCACGCACGCGCCCGGCAAGTCCGCCTGTTAAAATCGCAACGAGAAGAAATATAAATAGAGCGAGTAACTCGTGCGGACTGGCGATTGTGAATGAATAAATGGGTTCGATGAAAAAGAAATTATAGGCCAAGAACGAAAGAGCCGCTGCAATCACACCACTCCACGTGCCATAAGTAATTGCACAAAACAAAACTGCCGCCAGGAAAATCATCGATAGATTAGGCAATTTAAGAAAATGGCTGGCGGCCATCCCCGCGGCAACTGCCGCTGCAACCGCTAAAGGTGCAGCAACTGCCTGACCCAATGTGATAGATGGACGTTTAAACGGGGTTGCCAGCCTCTCAGTCTTTTCGGCAGTTACCACATGAACTGAAACACCACGGGCCTGTTGCAAAACTTCATCTGATAAAGATCGATGTCGAAATTGTTTCAGGATTCCAGGTGCTGATCTCCCCATAATAATTTGCGTAATATTTTCTTGGGCCGCAAATGACAACAACTCTGCTGGCAAGTCTTTACCACTTAAACGCGTCACGTCCGCCCCAAGTCTGGATGCAAGCTCTAAGTTGGAGTCGAGTTTCCTTTGTCGCTCTTCATTCAATATTGGCTCATTCGGTTTAGAAACATAAGCAGCCACCCATGTGGCATTGAGCGCTCCTGCGATCCTGGCTGCTTGCCTGACCACATTTTCAGAAAGATCATCGCCGCCCACGCAAACCAGAATACGGTCGATTGTAGGCCAAGGGCCTTGAATTGCGTTTTGGCGCAAGTAATCCACCATCTGGTCGTCAACCCGTTGCGCTGTGCGGCGCAAAGCGAGCTCTCGCAATGCTGTTAGATTTCCAATTTGAAGAAAGTTATCTGCGGCTCGCTTTGCGTTTTCGGGAAGATAGACTTTGCCTTCCTTTAAACGCTGGATGAGCTCATCAGGTGTAATATCAACAACCACAACGTCAGCGGCATTTTCGATGACCGTGTCGGGCACGAGCTCACGCACTTTTACTTTCGTTATTGTAGCGACCACATCCGATAGACTTTCGATGTGTTGTATGTTCAGTGCGGTCCAAACATTAATGCCAGCGTCCAATAATTCTTCCACGTCCTGATAGCGCTTCGGATGACGCGATTCAGGGGCATTGGTGTGGGCCAGTTCATCAACGATGATCAGCTGTGGTTTTCGGGCTAGGGCCGCATCCAAATCAAATTCCATGAGGGCGTGACCGCGATAGACAAGCGATTTTCGGGGCAAAACTTCAAGACCATTAAGCAACGCGGCAGTTTCAGACCTGCCGTGGGTTTCAACAACGCCGACAATAACGTCTTTTCCCTTGGCCATCAGGCGCTGCGCGCCAGCCAACATCGCATAGGTTTTACCAACGCCTGGCGAAGCGCCTATAAATATTTTAAGCCTGCCGCGTTTTTCATTCGCGGCAAGCTCAAGAAGTCTGTCCGCTGAGGGACGTCTGATATCATCTTCATCCATCTGATTGTGCGTTTAAACCATCCAATGCTAAGTTCAGCATTAACACATTGACCCGTGGCTCTCCAAATAATCCAAGCGCAGAGTTTTGAGTGTTGGCACGTACAACAGCTTTGATCTTTTTTTCTGCAACACCACGGGCTTTGGCAACGCGCGCAATTTGCAAATTTGCATATTGCGGTGAAATATGGGGATCAAGCCCGCTGCCGGAAGCAGTCACGCTATCAGCTGGTAAAAGTGTTTTGTCGCCAGCTTGACGAAGTTTTTGAATGTCGCCATTGATCCGGTCAATCAGGGCTTTGGACGTCGGGCCTAAATTGGAACCCGATGACGCGGCAGCATCATAACCTTTGCCAGCCGCTGAAGGCCGTCCCCAAAAGTATTTATCTGAAGTCCAAGCCTGTCCAATCAAATGAGAGCCGACAACCGTGTTATCCTTGCTGATCAAGCTCCCGTTGGCAGAATTGGAAAACGCAACTTGCCCAATCCCCGTTATGGCGAGTGGATAAATTAGGCCAGTTAGAACTGTCATCATGATCAGCATAAAAAAGGCCGGGCGAAGGTGAGATAACATGTTTTTCTCCTTAAGCTAAATGTAGTGCGGCAACCAACAGATCGATGATCTTGATGCCAATGAAAGGGACGATCAATCCGCCAAGGCCATAAATGAGTAGATTGCGGCGAAGCACTGCCGAAGCACCAATCGGGCGATAGGCGATGCCTCTGAGGGCAAGCGGAATAAGTGCAATGATGATGAGCGCATTGAAAATGATGGCCGATAGAATGGCGCTCTGTGGTGATGCAAGATGCATAACATTCAAGGCACCAAGTTCGGGATAGGTCGCAATAAAAAGTGCGGGGATGATTGCAAAATATTTGGCCACATCATTGGCAATTGAAAACGTTGTCAAAGATCCGCGCGTCATCAACAGTTGCTTTCCGATCTCAACAATCTCAATGAGCTTGGTTGGATTGGAATCAAGGTCAACCATGTTTCCAGCTTCGCGCGCTGCTTGCGTGCCAGACTGCATGGCAACGCCCACATCAGCCTGAGCTAGAGCAGGCGCATCATTCGTACCGTCCCCGCACATGGCAATCATACGACCTGATTTTTGTTCGGCGCGGATGTAAGCTAATTTATCTTCAGGCGTTGCTTCAGCGATGAAATCATCAACGCCTGCTTCTGATGCGATGGTAGCTGCAGTGATCGGATTGTCACCCGTCACCATGACAGTCCGAATGCCCATGGCGCGCAGTGCATTAAAACGCAATTTAATGTCGGGCTTTACAACGTCTTTCAGATGAATGACGCCGAGCAGTTTGCCATTTTCGGCAACCCCAAGCGGCGTTCCACCTGTACGCGAAATTTTGTCAACCGCTTGGGTAAACTCGGGTGGAGCTTTTTCGGCTGTTAGTCCAACATATTTTAATATTGCATCAACAGCGCCTTTGCGAAGTTTGCGTGTGCCGATATTTATGCCTGAGATTCGCGTTGTCGCCGAAAAAGCAATAATTTCTGTTTGTTGCCCAGCCAGGTTAGGTTCGGTTAAGCTGTAGCTACTTTTGCAGAGTGCAACAATCGAGCGACCTTCAGGTGTTTCATCGGAAAGTGACGCAAGGAGAATTGCCTC
>CAXTKN010000166.1:0-5682 GCA_964244805.1 uncultured Aestuariivirga sp. | reverse complement strand
CTTCGTCGGTTGTTGCAGCTAATTCAGTGAACGCTTTATAATCGGCACCGCCTGCAGCTTCAAAACCCTTAGGGTCTGTCCAAATTGCGGGAAGAGCGCGCGTTTTTAGAGTCTTGCTGGTTGCTGAATCGGCAGGCCAGAATTCACCCCATTTTGCGCAAGCTGCTTCGCTTTCACCCAAAGCAGCTTTGACCGCAGCGGCATCATATGGCTTTTCACCTTTGATCATTGGTACCATTGTACCCATCATCTTACCATTAGCCTTCATACAAGCCTGACGGGCCGTGATCGCTTCATCGCCAGAAAGAGCAGCATAAGCTGCACCAGCGCCCACCGCCAAAATGATGGCACCTGCCATAAAACCTTTTGAAATCTTTGAAATCATTGACCTACTCCTCCATTTTTGGGTTCAGGCATATTGCCACCAATAGCGTTACAGCTTGAGACTATCCTTTATTCCAAATCTGTCACGCGGTTTTTCACAAATTTTCGTTAACCATAAACCATGGCATTTTTGTAACGCGCAAATTCGCCACATGAATGTCTGATGAACACCCAATTCCAAGTTCATTCAGGCGGCAGACTTTAGGGTGTTCTTAAGTTCAACGCCTTACAATGACTGCAAAACAGGGATTAGACTATGGAAACGACGAAACAACTTGCCGCACAAAAACGCCCCCAACGCATCAGCCCAGAATTGGCTGAAGTTTTGAAGATGCTGAGTGCCTTGGAAACCCGCGACGTGGCCGCGCCAGCACCAAAGGCCGCTTAATTCTATATTTGAAATTTTGAAGAAGCCAAACTTAATTGGCTTTTTCCCAAGCTGAGATTTCAGCCAACATCAACGCCAAAATCTTTACGTCATGCGCTTCACGCATGTTTTGAGCCAAGTTCGAAACGCGGTTCGCACCAAAATTTAGAGCCAGACCCTTTAAGGCGTGGGCACAGTGGTTGATCAGTTCAGCATCAGCCGCTTCAAAACCTGCAGACATAGTGAGAGTGAGCTGGCGCATTTCTTCAGCCGCAGTTGCAGCCAATCTTTTCCAGGAGCCCACAGAAAGTGCACCGCGCAGGGCAGTTGCAATATCATCATGTTGCTTTTGCGATGCTTCGATTTCCGGGGTGTTCAATTTTTGGCCAAGCGCTTTTGCCATGGCGGCCATCAGTTCATTGCTGTTGGCGGGCTTTGGCACAGCGCTGTCGAAGGCTCCGCGCCACTGCGAATGTTCAGTTGAATCGGCCAAGAAAGCCGATAATGCCAAAATCGGTGTAGCGTTACAATGTGCAAGGTCTGCGCGTATCGACCGCGCGGCCGTTACCCCATCCATCACCGGCATTTCAATATCGAGCAGGATCACATCATAATTGTCGTGACGCGCACATTCCAAGGCGCGCTCGCCATCTTCAACGGCGTCGACCTCAAAGCCCATGCGCTTCAACATGGCCGTGGTTATGATGCGTGATGTTGTTTGGTCTTCAGCATAGAGCACCCGGCGCGGCGTTCCATCGGCGCGGCAAAATGTTTTTATTTTATTATTTGCCTTGTGAACGACCATAGACGCAACGAACCCTGACTTGTTCTGGTCACAGTAGCGGGGCAATCCTTGCGTTAAGTTTTAAGATTTTATGAAATCTATTCCATGCTTAATGATGGATGAATTTCACTTCGTCCCAAACATCCGGTCTCCGGCATCGCCCAAGCCTGGCACGATATAGCCGTGGTCGTTTAGGTGGGAGTCCAGCGCTGCCGTATAAAAGGGCACATCAGGGTGTTCAGCATGGAAATGCATGACGCCTTCGGGGGCCGCCAATAATGTTACGAGTCTGATTTCTTTGGCACCTTTTTCTTTGAGGCGTTTGACAGCTGCCGAAACTGAATTGCCGGTGGCCAGCATCGGGTCAACCACGATGGTGCGGCGCTCTGAAATATCCTCAGGAACTTTCATGTAATATTCAACTGGCTGCAAGGTTTTTGGATCGCGGTATAACCCGATATGGCCCACGCGTGCCGAGGGGATCAAATCCAGCATGCCTTCAAGCAAGCCATTGCCAGCGCGGAGTACGGAAACGATGACGAGTTTTTTACCCTTGATAATTGGCGCTTCCATCGGGCCCACGGGCGTTTCAATATGTTGCAGAATAATCGGCAAATCACGCGACACTTCATAAGCCATCAACAAAGAGATTTCGCGCAAGAGTTGCCGGAACACAGCAGTGGGCGTGTTTTTGTCGCGCATCAGGGTGAGCTTATGCTGTACCAGCGGGTGATCGATGATCGTGAAGTTTGAGGGCGCAACGTAGTTGAATTTTTTTGACATGGGTTAACTCCGAATAGCTTATTTATTCCGCCATATACGGTCACTATACAAGGATTAAGCATCTCACTGTCCACACCTTCAAATAGGCCTTGAAGTTGTTGATGCACTGCATTAAATAAAGTAACAGATATTGTTACATTAGGTAAGATTATGACAAAGCAAGATTTTATCATTCCCAAGGGAACTCATATCGGCCATGTGCATTTAAAGGTTGCAGATCTTCAGCGAGCGCTGGATTTTTATTGTGGTGTTTTAGGATTTGAGCTTCAGCAAATGTATGGCGATCAAGCAGCCTTTATTTCAGCTGGTGGTTATCATCATCACATTGGTCTCAACACATGGGAAAGCAAAGGCGGCAAACCGCCAGCACCCGGCACCACTGGGCTTTATCATACAGCGATTTTGTATCCGACGCGGGTTGACCTCGCCAATGCCTTTAAGCGCGTATTGCAAAGTGGCCGTGAGTTGGATGGTGCTGCTGATCACGGCGTGTCCGATGCGCTTTATTTGCGCGACCCGGACGAAAATGGCGTTGAGCTTTATTGGGACCGCGCGGAAAAAGATTGGCCGCGTGAGCCAGATGGCAAACTGAAAATGATGAACGCGCGTATCGATCTGAAAGCATTATTAGAAACTGCAACCATATAGGAAAAACAAATGACTAAAGTTCTCGTTCTCTATTATTCCGCCTGGGGTCACATGGAAGCCATGGCTTATGCCGCAGCAGAGGGTGCCAAGGAAGCTGGTGCCACCGTGCATGTTAAGCGCGTGCCTGAATTGGTGCCAGCTGAAACTGCGAAGGCCATGCATTATAAAATGGACCAGAAAGCTGAAATTGCCACGGTTGATGAACTGCCAAATTATGACGCCATCATTTTTGCAACAGGCACTCGTTACGGCATGATGACCGCCCAGATGAAAAACTTCATCGATCAGACAGGTGCTTTGTGGGCCAAAGGTGCATTGGTTGGCAAAGTGGGTTCGGCGATGACTTCAGCAGCCACTCAACATGGTGGGCAAGAAGCAACAATTCTTTCGTTCCACACTGTAATGTTGCATCACGGCATGGTTCTGGTTGGCTTGCCTTACGCTTATGCTGGCCAGATGGGCCATGATGAACTCAAAGGTGGCTCTCCTTACGGTGCATCGATGACAACCGGTGGCGACGGTTCACGCCAACCTTCCAAGCAAGATCTGGAAGCCGCACATTATCAAGGTTCGCACGTGACAAAAATTGCGACGAAGCTGGCTGCGAAGTAATAAAAAGTCCTCTTCCGTTTCTTCAACGGGAGAGGAAGGGTCCCATCCGCCCTAGCCTTCGGCGAAGGCGTGATGGGGAGGTGAGGGGCAGCGCGTACTAACTTCCCTCTCCTATCCCACTTCGTGGGCCCCGCCCCGCTGCTTGGCAGCGTTCGCAAGAGCTCACCCTACTCCCGCAAGCGGCAGAGGACAATAGGAAGGGCCTTGGCCAGTTGGTTGAGGTCCTTTTCATTTCCGCATGACACTCTTATGCAGCGGTTAAGCGGGGCGATGCCCGGCATGCGGATGAAGATGCCATGGGCGAGTAGCCCGTCCACAATGGCGCGTGCGTAAGTTTCATCACGCCCACAATCAATGGTCACGAAATTAGTGGCTGACCCGATTGGTTTCAATTCATTGGCTTTGGCAATCTCATAGATAAATCTTTTAGACAGCAAAACTTGGGCTTGAACTTTGCTCAAATATTTTTGATCTTTAATCGCGGCAATAGCACCCGCTTGGGCCATGCGCGAAATGCCGAAATGATTGCGGATTTTATCGAAGGCCGAAATGATCTCCGCATGGCCGATGCAATAACCCACTCTGACGCCCGCCATGCCATATGCTTTTGAGAATGTGCGAAAGCGTAAAAGGTTTTTGTTGTTCACATCAATGGCAGGTGCCGTGCCCGCTGGTGCAAAATCAATATAGGCTTCATCAAGCAACATCATGCAGCCTTCAGGCAGATGATCAATCATATGTTTGATTTCGCGTGCGGGCCAATGTGTGCCCATCGGGTTATCAGGGTTTGCGATGTAAAGCAGTTTGGTTTTTTCGGCGGCTGCAAGTTTGATGAGGGCCACGGGGTGCTCGTGGTCATCGACATAGGGTGTGGTGACCAGCTTGCCACCAGAAGCAGCCACATGAAAATTGAAGGTTGGATAAGCACCAAGCGATGTGGCGACAACATCACCCGTATCAATAAACAGCCGCACCACCAATCCCAGCAAACCGTCTATGCCTTCGCCACACGCAATATTTTCAGGCGACACACCGTGATGGGCAGCAATGGCCGCCTTCAAATCATGATGCTCCGGATCACCATAAGCCCAGCTTTCAAGTGCTGACGCTTGCATGGCTTTGATCACCTTAGGCGAGGGGCCGAACACGCTCTCATTAGCACCGATGCGCGCCTTGATTTTATGCCCAGTTCGGCGGGTCAGCGCTTCGGGGCCGACGAAGGGGGTGGTGGTGGGGAGGCTTGATATGATGGACGTGAATTTCATGATTTGAAACTAACAAGAAAATATCTTCACCGCCATCCCTCCCCATCCTGCGTGGCCAGTAATGAGGTGCGCTCCTCAAAATCCTTGTGCGCTCTGAAAATCCGCGCTATCCCGCTTTGCACCGAAATCCGCAAGCCTCCAGGAGAAACCATGGCCCGCATTACCCTTCGCCAATTGCTCGATCACGCCGCTGAATATGACTATGGTGTGCCGGCGTTTAACATCAACAACATGGAACAAGCACTGGCCATTATGTCGGCTGCCGCGTCAACCGATGCGCCTGTGATCCTGCAAGCGTCGCGTGGTGCGCGCTCTTATGCCAATGATATCATGTTGCGACATATGATGGATGCGATTACCGAAATTTATCCAAGCATTCCCGTCTGCGTGCATTTGGATCACGGCAATGAACCAGGCACCTGCATGACCGCCATTCAAAACGGCTTTACTTCAGTGATGATGGATGGTTCGCTTTTGTTAGACGGAAAAACGCCTGCCGATTGGGCTTACAATGTTGGCGTGACCAAGACCGTAACCGACATGGCGCATTTGGGTGGCATTTCTGTTGAGGGTGAACTTGGGGTTTTGGGCTCACTCGAAACCGGCATGGGCGACAAAGAAGACGGCCACGGCGCTGAAGGCGTTCTCAGCCATGACCAACTTCTCACCAATCCTGATGAAGCCGTGAAGTTTGTGAAAGAAACCAATGTGGATGCTCTGGCCATTGCCATGGGCACATCACACGGCGCTTATAAATTTTCGCGCAAGCCTGATGGCGCTGTGCTGGCCATGAATGTGATTGAAGAAATTCACAAGAAGCTGCCAAACACCCATTTGGT
>CAXTKN010000165.1:0-5752 GCA_964244805.1 uncultured Aestuariivirga sp. | reverse complement strand
ACTTCGTCAAACACGGTGGCAGGGCAGGCCGCGGCGGGTTCAGGTTTGGGCCCATCGGCTGTGAATTATGTTTTGGGTATTTGCAAAGCTTACACAACGCGCGTTGGCTCTGGGCCTTTTCCGACTGAACAAGCCAATGATGTGGGTGAATGGATTGGCGCGCGCGGCCATGAGTTTGGCACTGTTACGGGTCGCAAGCGCCGTGTTGGTTGGTTCGATTCAGTGCTGGTGCGCCAAGCAATCAAAACCTCTGGCATTCAAGGCATTGCGCTCACCAAGCTTGATGTTCTCGATGGGCTTGATGAGATTAAAGTGAGTGTTGGCTATAAGCTTGATGGCAAGCGGATTGATTTATTTCCAGCGGCTGAAGATCAACAGGCCCGCGTTGAACCTATTTATGAAAACTTTGAGGGTTGGAAGGGAACAACGGCGGGGGCCAGATCATGGTCGGCGCTTCCGGCGCAGGCGGTGAAATATGTGCGCTATCTGGAAGAGCTGATCCAATGCCCGATTGCGATGCTTTCAACGTCGCCAGAGCGCGAAGATACGATTTTGATGAAAGATCCGTTTGCGGATTAAAAGTCGCGCCTTTCAACGAAGAAGCCGTAAAGTGACGTCAGCAAATTTGACGTCACCAGCGTGTTAAAAAACACGATGGGCATGATCAATACAAAAACTGCAAACTGAGCGGCGTTCGGATTGATACTTTTTAGTATCCCGACAATGATGATGAAACCCAGGAACACGGCCAGTATCATAAGAATGGTGATCGCCATGAGTGCCAAAATTCTTATGTTATTGCCGCGCGTAACCTCGAGTGCTTCTCGCAAGCCAAATGTTGTGTTGTTCACGGCTGCTGCAGGAAGAGTGAGTGACATGCGGTAACCGAACACCCCGAGTTGGATGAACAGTGCTATTACTATTGGCATGAGTAATGGCGGTGCAAAATCAACTGCCGTAACAAGTGCCAATAGTGGAATGAAGCATACTGCGATAATTACAATGATGCGTCCCAAATAACGCCAGACAGCTCGGTCAAGGCGAAATATTTGAACCGATGCCAGTGGCACATCGCGCAGAATAAATTGGTTCCAAGATACTGCTATCGAGGATCCCGCAATCAAGCCAATTACCACCGCAACCAACTCCATCCAATTCAGTGTTTGGTCCGGTTGCTGGGGAGAAGTTGAAAATTGCGATTTCAAATCCCAAGCATCGAGCAAAGCAACAATAACCAACCAAGGCAAGGCAGGTTTTAGAGCGCTGCGCCAATGGGTCGATACACCACTTAATATGTGGGTAAAGGCCGCCAAAACTGGCAATTCTCGCTGCGAAGTTGGTAAGGGTGACATAATAAAACAGGCTATGTCGATTGATTGGTGCTGCGAAATTGTGGGCTTGACACAGCAGGTTGCGGAGGTTCGCGCAATTGGCTGGCGTAGTTTTTAAGAATGATTGCAGCGATGTCGGTGGCGCTTGCGGGCCTGCCCGTTAAATAGCCTTGCAGATAATCGCAGGCATATTCGCGCAGCAGGGCCACGTGTTCTGGCTTTTCGATGCCCTCTGCGGTGATTTTTAGCCCAAGATTGCGTGACAGATCGATGATCGACCTTAACATTCCGCGCACCAAGTGCGTGTCATCCAATGCCAGAATAAATGAGCGATCAATCTTCAATTTTGAAAACGGGAACTTCCACATATAGCTGAGGCTGGAATAGCCGGTGCCAAAGTCATCAAGCACAATGGCGCAGCCCATGTCGCGCAGTGCATTTAATTGCGACATCACCATTTCAGAATCTTTGAGCATAGTGCTTTCGGTGATTTCGAGTTCGAGCCGATAAGCGGGGAAGCTTGAAAGTTCGAGCGCGTTATGAACGTCGGTCAGCAATGTGCCACTGTAGAATTGTTCTGGTGAAATGTTGACTGCGACGATGAGATGGTTGGGCCAATTGGCGGCTTCGCGGCAGGCTTCCGCCAAGGCCCAAGCGCCGAGCCTGTTGATGTCGCCTGATTCTTCTGCCACTGGAATGAACTCAGCTGGTGATATTGAACCAAGCTCGGTGTGGTCCATGCGCATCAACGCTTCAAAGCCAACCAGCTCGCCAGATTTGGCGTTGAAGTAGGGTTGGTAATGTAATTTAAAAAGCTGCTTATCACTTGGATCATGCAAAGCTTGCATCACGTCGGATTTGCGCTTGGATATCTGGGCGAGGGCCGGATTGAAGAAGCTGTAGCCCGGGCCATTTTTTTCAGTTGCGGATTTCAGCGCAAGACTGACATTTTCCAAAAGCTCCAAGGCATCCTTTTGGCCTTCAGTCGTGAGGGCAACGCCTGCACCCAATTCAACTTTCAAATGACGATCGACCCAATCAACCGGCTTATTCAATGTTTCAATGAATGATTTTGCTGTGGTCAGTGCTTCGAGTGGATCATTGATCTTTGGAATAAAGATTGCAAAACTCCAATAATCGAGACGACAGCAGAGCGTTTCAGGTTCGCGCATTCTATTGAGACGAGCGGCCAGTGCTGAAATCACGTAATCAGCAACGTGTCTGCCCAAAGAACCGGAAATGCGGGGAATGCCGCGAATGCCGATTTCAATCATTGCGCCTTTGGTTTGTGAATAGTCCGTGGCAGCTATAATGCGATCTACATCTGAGACGAAGGCGCTGCGATTCATCAAGCCAGTCAGTTGATCGTGGCGCACCAAATGGGCAATATCTCTCTCGAGTTGCGCCGCATGTTTGCGCAATTGTTCAATTTCGGCTGCCTCGGTATTGTCCATATGAGATTCTAAGATAGCTGATGTGAATGTGATTCGTATTGAGGTTTTGGGTTGGAGAAAAAACTTAATAGTCGAGCAATATTATCGGTTTGTGCACTACTCGTTTTGGCCCCGCCTGCCGAGGCGCGCGAAACTTACCGACAATTGATGTCGCGTATGGTTTCTGCAGGCCTGAAAATTGAGCGGCCAGACTTAGAGAGCCAACTGTTTCAAATGGCTAATCAATATCGCAAATCGAAGGGCCTGCGCGGTTTGGCGCTCAATCAACCCATGCATGGTGCCAGCTTAGCCCATGCCACGGATATGATGCAGAATAATTTCATGGGGCATGTAGCAAGCTCCGGCCATGATTTTGACAGTCGCATGCGGGCGTTGCGGGATGGGGCAATGAATTTGCCGAGCATGGGCGAAAATGCGGCGCGGTTGAGCCATGCTGATATGGATGATCCACAAGCCGCGCATAAAATTTTTCAACAATGGTTAGACAGCCCGCCGCACCGCCATGCATTGGTGAGCCGTGATTATGTGAGCGTGGCCACAGGCGTGGTGGCACAGGGCGATAAAATCTATGCCGATCAGATTTTTGTGGGGCCTGAGGTTGTGACGAATATAGGGCGTACACTGCCAGAGCAGGCAGATGGCAGTTTGTATTAGCGATAGCTGAATAACAAACATAATTTTTCACGTCGGTGGGAACAGAACAGCATTTCAAAGCGTTAATCACCGACGGCTGAAAACTAAATCACATGGAGTTAAGAATATGAATAATACTAAAATTGCTTTCGCTGTTATGAGCCTTACTTTTGCTTTGGCAGGAACAATTTCCGCTGCGCAAGCTGAAATGATGAAATTTCACGCAGATATGACTGCCGCAGAAGAAACCCCGGCCACAGATAGCAAAGGCATGGGCACTGCCGAGGTTATGGTTGATACAGATACCAAGAAGGTTTCTTGGACTGTCAAAGTTGAAGGACTGACGGGTGATGCAACAGCAGCCCATATCCACGGCCCAGCGGCTGTTGGCGAAAAAGCTGGTCCTGAAATTGATATGTCAAAGGCCATTATGGAAGGCAGCGCAGACATTACCGATGCGCAGCTTGCTGATATCAAGGCTGGCAAAACTTATGTCAACGTTCACACCGCCAAGTTTCCTGACGGTGAAATTCGTGGGCAGCTCGCAGTTGCGAAATAGTAATTGAATTGAATGATATCCGCGCACCTAAATTGCGCGGATATCGTATTTTAAAAAATGTGACGTGATGGAGATGATGGTGATCAATTGAAAATTTGTTGCCTGATAAATCCACGTTCCGGCCCAAGCGGAAGGCCATCGATCAAAGAAATTGAAAAGCTGTTTGAAAGCCACGGCCTTGCGCCACGAATCATCGAGCTGCAGAAGGGCGATGATATTAGCGCTCTGACGAAATCGGCCCTCCAGCAAAAATGTAGTATTATCGTTGCTGGTGGGGGTGACGGCACGATCAACGCAGTTGCGTCTGCTTTGGTCGGGGTTAAGGCCGTTAAATTCGGGGTTCTTCCTCTGGGCACGCTCAACCACTTTGCCAAAGATATGAAAATTCCAACGGATATCGCAAAGGCGATAGACACCATCGTAGCTGGACATGTTCAATCAATCGATGTTGGCGAGGTGAACGGGCACATATTTGTCAACAATTCAAGTGTTGGTCTTTACCCTTCAATTGTAAAATTGCGTGAAAGCTTGCAGAAAACAGGTTTGAGCAAATGGCCAGCAGCTGCAAGGGCAACTGCGCGAGTGCTCACCAGGTTTCGTCTGTTGCGATTAAACCTCGACGCGGCTGGTATGAAAAAAACCGACCATAAAACTGCACTGCTGTTTGTGGGCAACAATGTTTATGATGTGAGCTTTCCAACGCTTGGAACGCGTTCAACGCTGCAACATGGCGTCATGGGCATCATGATGCCGCGCGCTTCAACAAGACTTGGGCTCTTGTATAATTTTTTCTCGCTCGTGTTCAAGGCCAAAACAAAATCCGATGTTATGACGTTTGAAACAACGTTGCTTTCGATCAAGACTAAGCGCGGCATGGTTAAAGTTGCCGTGGACGGGGAGGTTATCAACCTGCAGTCTCCACTTAATTATCGCATCCGACCGAAGTCGCTGAAGGTCATCGTGCCCTTGACAGACGAAGCAAAGGCTACAAGCGGATGACGGGCCAGCGACAGATATTACTCGCATCAATTTGTTTTGGCTTGCTCGTCGTGCTCACAGCATGTGTTTGGTCTGGATATAGCAACGATCTCGATATTCGAATTCACGGTTGGGCGCTGCGGGTGTTTCCTGCAGGGAATGAGCGCATTTGGGAAGGGATCACTTTTTTCGGATCAGGATTGGCAATCAGCACGCTAACAGTGCTTGCAGTCATCAAATTGGGTCTTCGACAAAAATGGGATGATGTGAAATATCTGATCTTTGTCATGGTCGCATCAGGCGTCACTGAGGTGACAATGAAATGGCTCATCCACCGCCCAAGACCTCTCGAAGTTTATGCCAATACGCTGCCCAACTCGTTCAGTTTTCCCAGTGGCCACACAATTTACGGCACGACATTTTATCTGGCCATCGCATTGATCGTGACGCCTAACATAAAAGGCCCGAGTCGAATTGGTGTTTGGTTGGCTGCTGCATTACTCGCATTGCTCATTGGAGCATCGCGCATTTTCTTGGGCGTGCATTATTTTTCTGATGTGGTGGGTGGGTATCTTGTTGCGGGCTTTTGGTTGATACAGCCTTGGAAATTATCAACAAAAAATTCGGTTCGTCGATAGTCTTGTCCGTTCATAACTATCAATTTCGCGCAATGACCTGTCGCTATTAAACCATGCCTTGCGCTTTAATCTATGGTTTGATTTAACGTTCGTTTCCCGCAGCATAAAACCGAGGCACCCCATGACAACTCATTTCGACGCCATCATCATTGGTTCTGG
>CAXTKN010000164.1:0-5898 GCA_964244805.1 uncultured Aestuariivirga sp. | reverse complement strand
GCTGGCGCATCACAGCAAATCACAGGTCCGAATTCTACGTCCGCAATTCAGCGCATTGCAAATGCCGGATTTTTCTTTTTCACTCTTGTTGAACTTCAAGTTGACCCACAGCAAAAAGCCCGCATTGCTGGAGGGAGCAAAGCGGGCCATTTTAATTCGTTATACGGAGTTAATGCAGATAGCTTCCCACAACCCTGAGCGCAGGCTTTGGAATGAATGGGATTGCCGAAAAGGCATCATCATTGTCGGCTTGCTCAAAAGCAGGCATCGCTGCTGGCAATGCTTCGGTGCGCACGGCAGTTCCAGTGGCCACCGCTGTAAACATGCCTTCCGACATTTCAAACACTTCCAAGCGCATGCCGATGATTGCATCAGCACCCAGGAACTTCGCCTGCGCCTGAGCCTTTTTTTCGGCCTCTTCTCTCGCAATGTTCAGTCCCTCAGCCATGTCGTCCATGCTCGAATATTGCAAGGTGCGTTGGCCGCCGTAGCTATATTTTGTGATGCGCTTCGACCAAAGGGCCGATCCGCGTACAACACCGAGCGTTTCTTCTGTGCTACGCCCAGCAATGGTCTCCATCGTGGTAATCTTCATTTGACTTAGTCCCCAAATTGTTATGGCGCCGTTTCCTGTTATTCGGAAGTTTAGCACCGGTCCCTTTTCCCGCATTAAGCTTGCGGTTGATGTGGGTAGTATTAGGTTGCAAAAGTAAACAAAGGTGAATCTGAATGGCATTTGCATCAAATTTGACGCGAATTTTCAGCTCATTTGAGCGGTGCAGTTAATGCAGCCTTGGCAGTTGTGCTTAGCAAATAGTTGATTCACTAAGCATTCACCTTGCTTCTTAGGAGCTCTTCAGCTTTCGGCCCGCGTTCATCCAAATTCTGCGCCAATTTGCGCCGCGCCTCATCAGCTTCTTGCTGCCGGTTCCACATGTCGGAGTAAAGGCCCTTCTTTTTCAGCAATACTCTATGTGTACCGCGCTCGGCAATTTGGCCTTTTTCAAGCACGATGATTTCATCAGCATCAACAACGGTCGAAAGGCGGTGCGCTATCACGACCGTCGTGCGATCTTTCGAAATCCGCTTCAGTTCATTTTGAATGTCCTGCTCAGTCAAACTATCAAGTGCCGATGTCGCTTCATCCAAAACAAGAATAGGTGGGCCTTTCAAAATTGTTCGTGCAATTGACACACGCTGCTTCTCGCCGCCCGAAAGTTTTAATCCGCGCTCACCCACCATGGCGTCATATCCCAGCGGCAAGCTCATCACAAATTTATGGATCTGCGCCATCTTTGCTGCTTCTTCCACTTCGGAGTCAGTGGCATCTGGCCTGCCATAGCGAATATTATAGCGGATCGTGTCATTAAATAGCACGGTGTCTTGAGGCACCATACCAATAGCGTGGCGCAAAGACGCTTGTTTCACATCGGCAATATTCTGCCCATCGATCAAAATGCGCCCACCCGTAATATCATAGAAGCGGAACAACAAACGCGAGATCGTTGATTTGCCAGCGCCTGAAGGGCCAACGATCGCCACTGTTTTTCCAGCGGGCACATGCAGCGAGATATTTTTCAAAATTGGTCGCGCAGCATCGTAAGCAAAAGATACATTCTCAAAAACAATATCACCCTTGGCAGCCACAAATTCTGGGGCGCCCGGCTTATCTTGAATTTCAGCATTCTGCCGCAAAATTCCAAACATGCCTTCAACGTCGATCAGGCCTTGCTTGATTTCGCGGTAAGAAGAGCCGATAAAATTGAGCGGCATATAAAGCTGAACCATCATGGCATTGATCAAAACGAAATCACCAATCGTGCTGGTGTTGTTCACAATCGACATGCCCGCCATCACCATAACAATGGTCAATCCTATCGAATAGATTGCGGCCTGCCCCGCGTTCAGCATGGCCAGCGAAACCCATGTTTTGATTGCTGCTTGCTCGTAGACAGCCATTGAACTGTCATAACGATTTGCCTCATGCTGCTCATTGCCAAAATATTTTACAGTTTCAAAATTGAGCAAACTGTCGATAGCTTTGGAGCCAGCATCATTATCCGCACTGTTCATGGTGCGGCGAATTCCGATACGGCGCTCAGTGGCCCAATAGGTAAACCAAAGATATAGAATAATCGTGACCGCAATCACCGCCACGTAACTCCAACCAAATGAATATATCAGAGCAACGCAAACGAATACAATTTCGAGTGCTGTAGGGAATGTGTTGAAAAGCGAAAACCGCAACACTGAATCAACACCATTTATACCACGCGAAATAATGCGCGATAATCCGCCCGTGCGACGTTCGAGATGGAACTTTAGGCTCAGTGCATGAAGATGCCTGAATGTGCTGAACGACAATTCTCGCACGGCACGTTGACCAACTTTGGCAAACACAGCGTCGCGCATCTGGGCAAAGACCACGCCCATAATCCGGCCCACGCCGTAAGCAACCACCAAAAAGAATGGAACGCTCAGCAACCCCACTGTCGTACCTTTGAAAAGCACAAGATCATCCGTTGCCCACTTGAACGCATACGGTGTCATGACAGTGATAATTTTAGAGCCGACCAAAAGCAGCAATGCAATAACCACGCGCGTCTTAATATCCGCCCTGCCCTTTGGCCAAAGCAGCGGCATCAACCCCTTCATGGTTTCCCACTGGCTGGTCTCACCAGTGGGTTTCGTCATCGTCGAATCCATCATGGCGTTGTGGCCAGCGGTGTCGTAATAATTTGGCCAGGATAAATCAGGCGCGGATTTTTGATCAGAGCTTTGTTGGCCTCGTACAAAACCGTGTATTGGCGGCCGAACCCATAAAGATTGCGCGAAATCACCCAGAGATTATCGCCAGGCTGGATCGTGATTGATGTTGGCTTTGCAACCTCAACTGACACTGCGGCAGGTGCTGATTCAACTTTTACCACTGCTGCTGGCGTTTCAACTTTGGCAGGCGGATTGGCAGCGGCAACGACAGCTGCGGCCTTTGCTGCATCTTCACGCTTGAACGGAACTTCAATGCGCGAAGCCACATCGCCCTTGGCATCCATCTGGTCGAGCCGCAGCGTAAATGTGCCGGGCTTAATGGTCGTGCCACCACTGTAATTCCATTTGCCCAAGTCATCGGCTTTGGTTTCGCCTAGATAGAGATTATCAACGTAAAGCCGCACTGGAGCGTTTGCTGAAGCGCGACCAGCAAACAAGATATCCCCCGTTGCGCCATAATCAATCGCATCAAGCGCCACATCATTCGTCTTTGGCTTCGGTGCTTGGATGATTTTTGTTGGCGCATCTGGTGTCAACACAGCAACCGTATTTTCGCCTTGGTCTTTTGGCTGCACAGCGACGGCCACAGTTTGCTTGGAGATTTGAGTTACACCTGCTGTCGTGGTTTCCAGAGTGAGAGCGCCTGCCCCTGCCGGAAGCGCTTTTTCGGGGATCATCACGAACGACCCATCAGGCGAAGCTTTCGTTCTGGCGACAACAACACCGTTGAGCTTAGCCACCACGTCGGTGCCAGGGGTCGCGCGACCGGCGATCACAGCTTCGCCATTGGTTTCAACGCGCACGGTGTCAAAGCTTGGAACGATGGCCTCAACAGCTTTTGGCGCTTCCACTGGTTTTGCTGGTGTAACAGCAGCGGCGACTTGTTGCTCTGTCGGCTTTGCAGGTTCAACTTTTGGCGCTTCAACAACGGGAACTTCAGCTTTCGGCGCCGCGGCAACGGTTGCAGTGACCTTTATTGGTTCGGGCACCATAGCAGGACGGGTGGAAACGTAACCAAAGGTGCCAGCCGCAACAACGGCAAGTGAGGTGAATACAGCAATAGGGTTAATCTTCATGTTCTTTAAAATCCGTCGGCTAGGTCAAATTAATATGCTTTAGGTGCTATATAAGCACGAGTCGGGCGCTTCATAAGGCCCCGCTTTACACAATGCAAACCGGAGAAACCATGGCTATTCCTAATCACCGCCTCTGCGTTTATTGCGGCTCTGGCCCGGGCCGGAACCCGGCCTATATGCAAGCTGCTGATGATTTGGGCATTGCCATGGCCAAGGCGAACATCGGCCTTGTTTACGGCGGTGGCGGCATGGGGCTGATGGGCCAAGTGGCGCGTGGCGTTTTGTCGGCGGGCGGCCATGTGACGGGCATTATTCCTGAGTTTCTGGTGAACCGCGAACGGATGCTTGAAGGCGTTTCGGAACTCATTGTCACCAACACAATGCACGAACGCAAAACCATGATGTTTGAAAAAGCCACAGGCTTTGTGGCCCTGCCCGGCGGCGTTGGCACGCTCGAAGAACTGGCCGAGATCACCACATGGGCGCAACTCGGCCAACACGCCAAACCCTTGATTGTGTGCAATATTGAAAATTATTGGGATCCCTTATTGGTGTTGCTAGATCACATGCGCACCGAAAGTTTCATCCGCGCGGGCATGGAAGTGTTGGTTGAAGTGGCAAAAACCGCCCAAGACGTCGTGCCGATCTACCAGCATCGCCGTTCTGTGACTGTTGACAAAGTTCCGTTGAAGATAATTCAGGATAAGTTGTAGAAAATCAGCAGTAGTTTATTGTCAACACCACCCCGTGACCGTCATTCCCGCGAAAGCGGGAAACCAACTTATTTAACAGAAAGAAAATTGGATTCCCGCATGCGCGGGAAAGACGAATAAATGAAAAGTTTGGAACGGGAGAAATTAGCATCCTCTAACCCAGCTCTCCGGATTTACTTGCATATAGCCTCCTCACCGTACGGTGTCAAG
Organism: uncultured Aestuariivirga sp.; assembly: GCA_964244805.1. Lineage (GTDB taxonomy): Bacteria > Pseudomonadota > Alphaproteobacteria > Rhizobiales > Aestuariivirgaceae > Aestuariivirga. The sequence continues at coordinate 1,130 of CAXTKN010000164.1, read as the reverse complement.
GATTATTTTACTTCTTTAGAATTTTCTGTTTGAAGTGCAGAAACCGAGTATATCACCAACGCAATCCAAATGATCCCAAAAGAGATCAATTTCCATTGATCAATCGTTTCATGGAAAACAAAAATCGCCGCCAAGAAAACCATCGTCGGTGAAAGATACTGCAATAATCCCGCGGTGGAATAGCGAATGCGCTTTAGCGAAGCCGCATAGAAAATCAGCGCTCCCGAAGTTAAAGCGCCACAGCCCATAAGCATCAACGTATCAAATGCGTTATCACCAAAATGCGTCATCCCATTTTTTGCCAACCAAATCTCAACTCCGATAAGTGGCAGCGCAATCAATAACACTTCGACAAAAAATCCAGGAACTGGGGAAACAGCAATCGTCTTGCGTAACAAGCCATACAAACAAAACGAAGCGGCCAAAGACAATCCCAAAAACGGAAATACTCCTGTTGCAATCGTTTCAAACGTCACGGCCACACAAGCCAATCCAATGGCCAACATTTGCATCCGATTAAATCGTTCATGCAGAAAAATATAACCAACAGCAACATTCATCAACGGATTGATAAAATAACCCAAGCTCGCCTCAAGCGTGCGGCCGTGTTGAATGCACCAGATATAAAGCGTCCAATTGAAAACGATAATTGCGCTCGTCAATGCTAAAATTAAAACCATCTTCGGATTTTTGAGAACAGCCCAAACTTCAGTGAATTGGCCAAGCCACCACACCACAACGGCCGCAATCGGAATTGACCACACCCCGCGGTTGACCGCGATCTCCATCGGATTGATGTGTCGGATCAATCCAAAATAGACTGCCATTCCGCCCCAAAACAAATGGGCGATGACGGCAAAGAGAACGCCTTTGTTTGGTTCACTCAAATTTTTCAGCATTGAATTAGGCGCTCACACCTTCGCGCAACAGCTTGAAGATGATGGCATCTAGCAAGGCTTGGAATGATGCTTCAACGATATTGGGTGAAACACCAACCGTAAACCAGCGTTCACCCTTGGCATCTTTGCTTTCGATCAGAACCCGAGTCGTCGCACTGGTGCCACCATTGAGAATACGCACTTTGTAATCAACCAATTCCATATCATCAATATAGCGTTGATAACGTCCAA
>CAXTKN010000163.1:4513-5907 GCA_964244805.1 uncultured Aestuariivirga sp. | reverse complement strand
GGTGGCAATTGGCAATCTCATTTGGGGCAATCTGAATCATTGTTTGTGAATGCTTCGGCCTGGGGGCTGATGTTGACTGGCAAAATTATCACCATGGGCCAAGACGTAAGCAGTGATGGCTTTGGGTTTCTCAAACGCTTGGTGCGCAAATCGGGTGAACCAATTTTGCGCAATGCCATCAAGCAGGCCATGCGCATTATGGGGCGGCAATTTGTGTTGGGCCAGACCATGAGCGAGGCCTTGAACCTTGCCCGTGCAGAAGAAGCAAAAGGTTATCGCTACAGTTTTGACATGCTTGGTGAAAGCGCCATGACAATGGCAGATGCTGAACATTATTTTGAGGCTTACAAATCGGCTTTGAATGCCTTGAGTGGTGGGCGTGATGTGCTGGCCAGTCCTTCACTGTCGGTCAAGCTTTCGGCGCTTTATCCTCGTTACGAAGAAAAACACCGCGAAGAAGCTTTGGGACATTTGTTTGATGCAGTTTTGCAGTTGGCGGTGCGCGCCAAGGAACTCAATGTGGGTTTGACACTTGATGCCGAAGAAGTGGCGCGGCTCGATCTTTCGCTGGCGTTGTTTGAAAAGTTGGCGGCTGACGCGCGCTTGAGTGGATGGAATGGCTTGGGACTTGCTGTCCAAGCTTATGGGAAAAGGGCGCTTCCAACGCTGGAATGGCTGGCATATCTCGCGCAGAAAACGCAGCGCATATTGCCAGTTCGCCTGGTGAAGGGGGCTTATTGGGATACGGAAATTAAACGTGCGCAAGAGGCGGGATTGGAAGATTTTCCAGTGTTCACTCGCAAGATTTGCACGGATGTGAGCTATCTCGCTTGTGCGCGGTTTATGTTGTCCAGGCGCGACGCGTTTTATCCGCAGTTTGCCACCCATAATGCCCAAACCGTTGCTGCTGTGCAGGTCATGGCTGGTGATAAAATGGGTTTCGAATTTCAACGTCTACATGGCATGGGGCAGGGGCTATATGATCAAGTGATTGATAAACACCCATGCCGCATTTATGCGCCTGTCGGCAGCCACAAGGACTTGCTGGCTTATCTCGTCAGGAGGCTGTTGGAGAATGGTGCAAACACATCTTTCGTCAATCGGCTTGCTGATTATGAAGCACCATTGGATGATATTGTTGCAAATCCTGTGACTCAAGTTTTGGCTTTGACGCGCGTGGCACATGCCAACATTCGCAAGCCTTCTGACCTGTTTACCCCTCGGGTTAATTCATCTGGCTTGCCGTTGTGGCGGGCGAGTGACCGTGACCAACTTACCAAAGATGTTGGCGCGGCATTGCTAAAAACATTTTTGGCATCGGCGATCATTGAAGGTCAAGCGCGCGGCGATGGGCCAGAACGCCTCATTGTTTCGCCACATGATCTTTCAATTCA
>CAXTKN010000163.1:2913-4413 GCA_964244805.1 uncultured Aestuariivirga sp. | reverse complement strand
GGTGCCATGGCGCTGTTGAAGATTGGTGACCCCATGAATTACGCGACTGATGTTGGCCCGGTTATTGACTCAGAAGCCAAGTCAACATTGGAAAACCATAAAACTTTAATGGCCAACAAAGCTCACGTGATTTTGGATATGGAACTTCCAAAAGACTGCTCGGGCGGTAACTATGTTTCCCCCGCTGCTTATGAGCTGGATTCCTTAGCACTACTTTCACGCGAAACCTTCGGGCCGATCCTGCATGTTGTGAGGTTTCATGGTGAGCGGCTTGACGAGGTGTGTGATCAGATCAACGCTAAAGGTTTTGGGCTGACACTTGGCCTCCATACCCGCATTGAATCTGTTGCAAAAAGAGTGAGATCCAAGATGCGTGTTGGCAATTTTTATGTGAACCGCAATCAGATTGGCGCGGTGGTGGGTGCTCAACCCTTTGGTGGTGAAGGGCTTTCTGGAACAGGCCCAAAAGCAGGCGGCCCTTACACCCTAACTCGCTTCTCGGTTGAGCGCGTTTGTTCAACAGATTCAACAGCTTCAGGCGGAAACGCTGAACTTATTAACAGTTGATTAGCTATTCCGGCCTATCACCATACGTCAACAATTAGGAAGTGCGATGGCAAATCTTTTGGCCACAGCGGAACGCAAGCCATTTTTGACATTCGAAGAAGCGACTGGTTTCTTGGAAGAAACTGCGAAGCGCTCGGGCGTTAAACACTTGTCCTATTGGTATATGCAGTTCAGCGATGATCTTCCTGACCAAGTTATTTGGATTGCAACTTATGACCCAAATTACATGAACGAATATATGAAGAACTTCACCCCGCTTGGTGATCCTGTTATGGATGAAATGCGCGATGGTCGTATCATTGATTGGACAGAATGGATGGCAGTTGATGAAACGCTGCACGACATTCATGCTGCGGCGTTTAAGTATGATGTTCCTAAATATGGCATCTCAATGCATTTGCCAGTGGCCACACAAGATAAAGTAATTTTCTCTGTTTGCTTGAACAGTGACGATGCGAGCTGGCCAAAATTGCGCGGCACGCTGGTCAAACGGTTTAAGCCATTTGCCGCAGAGTTTCATGAACGCATTTTGCCAATGATCCAATCACGCCAAAAAGGCGATGCCGTATACGCATTTTAGCGCTAATCATTTCGCACTTTGAATGCAAGGCCGCGCTCCACAGCGGTATTGCCGAATTTGGTGCGAATTTTGTCCATTGCCATTTCTGCCTTGGTGCGTGCCACGTCGTTGGCGTCTAAAGATTTTTCTTCCTCACTGCTTTCTCTCTCTACAAGATGTGAAATGCCGATACCTAAAAGTCTGAAGCTTTTCTTGCCGGTTTCTTTTTTCAACAGAGGATTTGCAGCTTCGAATATTCTATGCGCCAAATTGGTTGCATCCTCATAAGAGGCAGCGCGCGTTAGGCTTTGGAAATCTTTGGTTTTCAGTTTCAGTGTTACAGTATAGCCCGCCATGTGTGATGCCTTGGCGCG
>CAXTKN010000163.1:0-2813 GCA_964244805.1 uncultured Aestuariivirga sp. | reverse complement strand
CCGATGATTGAGAAGCCGCGTGGCTTTTCAAAATCTGAAGCGAGCTTTGCCAAGAACTTGTTATGTGAAAGACCAATTGAAGCCGTAATGCCTACTTCTTTTTCGATGCGTTTGACTAGTTTTGCCAAGGAGATGGCAGGCGATGTGCCGTGGAGTTTTTCTGTTCCGCTCAAATCGAGAAACGCTTCATCAATTGATACTGGCTGAACCAATGGGGTAAATTCAAACATGATATCGCGAACGATTTTTCCGGCTGCCGCATATTTGGCCATATCAGGTTTAACAACCACTGCTTCGGGGCAAAGTTTCAATGCTTTGAACATCGGCATGGCGGATTTGACGCCATGAATGCGGGCGATATAGCAAGCCGTCGAAACCACGCCGCGAATTTGGCCGCCGACAATTACAGGTTTGTCTCTGATTTCTGGGTTGTCGCGCTTTTCAACGGCTGCGTAAAACGCATCACAATCAATATGGGCGATGGCCAGATCATGAAGTTCGGCATGTTTTACAATGCGCGGGCTGCCGCAGGACGGGCAGCGGTTTGCATTGTCTTCGAACTGGGTCAAGCAGTCGCGACAAAAGCCAAGGATTGGGTTCTCAGAGACCATAGAACCAGAATAGATCGAGAACAGTTGGCGCGCTAGATACCAATGAGCCTTGCCGCGTGAGACTGGACATCTTTCCAATTATCACTGCGAAGCGAAACATAATCAAGGTCTGGCACATGTTTGGCAAAGCGTTCGTCATGCAGAAAATGGATGAGATGCACATGCGGCGCGTGGTCAAAGGCGCTTTGAATGAAATGCTGGCTATCGTCGATGAACGCCACTGGCGCGGTTGTGCGCGATGCGATGTCACGGAGGGCCGGGCCCTTGGGGCCAGAATTCGTAATGACAGGAAAATCCAAGCCTAACATTGACAAATTAGCACGCCTGTCATCGCCTGCAAAATGCGGAAGGTTGGTCAGCATCACAATAGTAGCGTCTTTGCTCAGAGCATTGAGCCCTTCAATTGCACCAGTGATCGCTTTCATATGGCGCGTGCGGTGAACGAAAAACTCATTCACGAGTTCGAAGCCTGATGCTGGAGATATCGCCGTTCCTGTGTCCGTCTTATAAATGTGATAGAGGTCCATCGGATTGCCCGGTTTAAGGCTTAACCCCGACTTACCGATGTAATCTTCGAAATCTTGAATGAAATGAACCACCACTTCGTCAACATCACTGATGACCAGTGGCTTTGTTGGTGAAATTTTTAACGCTGCTAATTGTTGCTTGGTCGGCTCAGAAATCATTATTGGCTCCGGGGAAGTTTTGGCGGGCATTGACCAAGGTTTGTGGCGAAATTTCATGGTTTTGCGCAAATTCGAGAATCAGTGCTTCATCCTGTAAAGCGTAATCCAGCATAAAACCGAGAAAAACTGGGTCACTCGCACCTGTTTGCATCTCAAACGGGCCAATACCGCTCAAAGCGGAAAACCGCTCCAATCGCTCGTCGGTCGAGACAATAAAAGCCATTAATTGCAATGCAATAACGTTGCTATCGGAAGTGGTTTCTGAAGGTTTTTTAAGTCGCATTTGATGATGTTGTTAACCAGCGTGGTGAATGAATTTTAACGGTTTAAGGAGTTGGTTACCGTGTATGAGGCAAAAGCAAGCTTGGCTTAATGGAAAATCCGGTTCGTTTGCAATCGGTTATTTCTGATGTGGGAGATATGATTGTTATGGACCTTGGGACACATGATCATGACGCCAACGAACCACATCCTATGATGAGGACTGAGATGCAAAAGACCGTGTTGGTGGTAGAAGACAATGAATTGAACATGAAGCTGTTCAATGATTTGCTTGAAGCGCATGGCTACCGCGTGGTGCAAACCCGTGACGGGCTTTCGGCGCTTGAAATTGCGCGCAAACATATGCCGGATTTAATCTTGATGGACATTCAGTTGCCGGAAGTCTCTGGGATTGAAGTGACTAAATGGCTCAAAGAAGATGAGGATTTAAAACGCATCCCGGTGATTGCTGTGACAGCTTTTGCTATGAAGGGCGATGAACAAAAGATCAGGGAAGGGGGCTGCGAGGCCTATATTTCCAAGCCAATTTCCGTCGTCAGTTTCCTGCAAACAATTGACAAGTTTTTGAAGCAACCAAAGTAATGACCGCTCGCGTTCTTGTTGTTGATGATATTCTGGCGAATGTGAGGCTTCTCGAAGCCAAGCTGACGGCCGAATATTTCGAAGTCATCACAGCGATGAATGGACTTGATGCGCTGGAAGCTGTCGCACGCAACAAGCCGGATTTAATTTTGCTGGACGTGATGATGCCAGGCATTGATGGCATTGAAGTTTGCAAACGCATTAAGTCCAACCCTGCGACACAGCATATTCCTGTTGTTATGGTAACCGCACTTGATCAACCAGAAGACCGTGTGCGTGGTTTGAATGCAGGTGCGGATGATTTCTTGACGAAACCTGTCAATGACATCTCATTGTTTTGCCGCATCAAGAGTCTGGTTCGCCTCAAAATGCTGACGGACGAACTTCGCATTCGCGCTGAAACGGGCGATAATATCCATTCCATGCTGCGCAACGAAGTTCTGGCAACCGCGGAACAGGGCCGGATATTGCTAGTTGATACGCGCGAAACATCAGTTGAACGCATTAAGTCTGCGCTGAGTGGGCATCACATGGTTACAAGTGTTGATGATCCCAATTTGGCAATCGAAACAGCGGCAACCGCATCTATTCCCTTTGAACTCATTGTCATAAGTTTAGAGCAAGTCAAATTTGATGGTTTGAGGCTTTGCTC
>CAXTKN010000162.1:3890-5926 GCA_964244805.1 uncultured Aestuariivirga sp. | reverse complement strand
ATCATTCGTGGGCATATCGATACCGATGCTGCGCTCACCGATGTGATCCCGGTGCAGGGCATGACGTCGGCACCGCATTTGGATTTTGCAGGTGAGATTAAAGCGGCAACCGATTTTCCAACCTTTCATGCGGCACGGATATCTGATGTGGCCACTGCAAGGCACGCCATTGCATCGGGCAAGATTGATATGGTGGGAATGACCAGAGCCCATATGGCCGACCCGCATATTGTGCGCAAAATTATTGAAAAACGTGAACATGATATCAGGCCTTGTGTGGGGGCGACCTATTGCCTCGATCGAATTTATCAAGGCGGCGAGGCCTACTGCATCCATAACCCCGCCACAGGCCGCGAACTGACCATGCCACATTTGATTGAGCGTGCAGGCGTGAAGAAAAATGTGGTGATTGTTGGGGCAGGGCCAGCGGGATTGGAAGCTGCGCGCGTGGCTTCGGCGCGCGGCCATAATGTGACGGTGTTTGAAGCAGCGCCTCAGGCAGGCGGCCAAATTCGTTTAACCGCCCGCACCAAACGTCGTTCTGAAATGATTGGCATTATCGATTGGCGCATGGCGCAATGCGAAGCGCAAGACGTGCAATTCAAATTCAATAGCTGGGCGGAGGCGGGCGAGGTGAAAGCGCTTTTGCCTGATGTTGTGATCATCGCCACAGGTGGCTTGCCCCACACAGACGTTTTAAAATCGGGCAATGATTTGGTGGTTTCTGCTTGGGATATTTTGTCTGGCGATGTGAAACCAGGCAGCAATGTTTTGCTCTATGATGACGCTGGCGATCATGCGGCTTTGCAGGCTGCAGAGGTGATTGCTGAGTCAGGGGCCAAACTTGAAATCATGACTCCGGACCGTTCATTTGCACCGGAAGTGATGGGCATGAATTTGGTGCCTTATATGCGTTCACTGCAAAAGCGCGACACTACTTTCACAGTGACTTATCGTCTGAAAGATGTGCAACGCGAAGGCAATCAATTGCGCTGTGTGATTGGCAGTGACTATGGTGGCATTTCGCGCGAGAGAATCGTCGATCAAGTCGTCGTCAACCATGGCACAAGGCCGCTGGATGATTTGTATTTCGAATTGAAGCCACATTCGAACAATCTGGGTGCGGTGGATTATAATATGTTGATCAATGGCGATGCGCAGAAGTTAGAAAAAAATCCAAATGGGACGTTTGTGCTTTACCGCATTGGTGATGCCGTTTCGGCGCGCAATACGCATGCAGCAATTTATGATGCTTTGCGACTAATGAAGGATATTTAAACGATGCGTATTGCAGCCATTGGCGAATGTATGATCGAGTTGCGCGAGCAGGCAGATGGCACTTTTGCGCGTAGTTTCGGCGGCGATACGCTTAATACTGCGGTTTATTTGGCGCGGCTTGGCATTAATGTTGATTACATCACAGCATTGGGTGATGACGCTTGGAGCGAAGAGATGATATCGGCCTGGCAGTCTGAAGGTATAGGAACGTCGCAGGTTATTCGTAAGACAGGCAGACTTCCAGGGCTCTATGTTATTCAAACCGATAAGCATGGCGAACGCCGCTTTTCCTATTGGCGCGGACAATCACCAGCGCGCGATATTTTTAACGGTAACGAGCAGCGCGATTTTTCAAACTATGATTTCATCTATCTTTCTGGGATCACGCTTTCCCTTTATGGTGAACAAGGGCGTTCTAACCTTTATGCAACCCTAAAGAGCGCCGCGGCCAATGGTGCAAAGATTATTTTTGATACGAATTATCGCCCACGCAACTGGGCAACAGTGCATGAAAGCCAAACGGCATTTGCAAAAATTTACGCACTCACCAATTTGTTATTTGCATCATCTCAAGATCTCGATCTGCTTTATGGTCAATCTGATCGCAGTACACTGCATAATATACTGCCAGAAGCTGAAATTATTTATAAATGCGCAGACCCTGCTTGTTGGGTAATGACGGCATCTGATGAGATTTTAGTTCATGCCAAGCCAATCGCTAATGTTGTTGATACGACAGCGGCAGGTGATAGTTTTGC
>CAXTKN010000162.1:0-3790 GCA_964244805.1 uncultured Aestuariivirga sp. | reverse complement strand
TTTCCAGCAGATTCCGTGGCCCGTGCTACTGTTTATGGCAAGCTTTTGCGTATTGATTGTGATACTGCAGCACGTGCTGCCAGAGCAATTCTTTCGGTTATGCCGCTTGATAGTTTTGTTAAGTCACCGGCATCTCGCATGCAAGTGGGGTCAAAACCAAAAGATATTCCGCCCGTGCAGGCCGAGGTGCAGAAAGAAGTTGATCGTGCTGAAGGCAAGGTTTGGCCGATGGGTGTGATCGAGCGGTTCAAGTTTTATGATCTTGCCAAAAAATCATATTGCGTTGTGCAAACCGGAGAGCGGCGATTTTATGGCTGTTTTGTTTTCAAGTTTGGCGTGGTTTCACCAGATGCGAAATTAGGTTGAGTGCCATGGCCAAAAAGGGTGTTGTGATTCTCGGCATTTATGTAGCTGACCTTGCATTTCGGGCAGGCCGTCAGCCTGAAATGGGTGAAACTATTTTAGGCACATCCTTTGCAATGGGGCCAGGCGGCAAGGGCTCAAATCAAACTGTGGCGGCCGCGCGTGCAGGAGCTGCTGTCACCTTTATCACCAAATTAGGCAAAGATAATTTTGGTGATGCAGCTTTGGCTATGTATGAGCTAGAGGGCGTTAAGGCGCTTGCTCCGCAAGACCCATATGTATCAACGGGTGCGGCCTATATTTTCGTGCAAGACGGAACCGGAAGCAACGCAATTATCGTCGTACCTGGTGCGGCGGGCACGATTACGTTGGATGATGTTGAGGAAAATGCTGCGACAATCCGCAGTGCAAAAGTTTTCATGACGCAGTTGGAGCAACCGATTCCCGCTGCGGTTCGGGCTTTGGAAATAGCCAAGGAAGCGGGCGTGATCACAATATTCAATCCTGCTCCCGCAGCACCACTGGATGATTCAATTTACAAGCTTTGCGATTATGTAACGCCGAATGAATCTGAAGCCTCGATGTTAACGGGGGTCACGGTGACCGATTTGGCAAGTGCCAAAAAAGCGGCGGATGTTTTGCTCGCAAAAGGTGCGGGCGCGGTTTTGATTACTTTGGGAGGGCAGGGATCTCTGCTTCACAGCAAAGATATTTCAGTTCACATTCCGATTTTTAACGCAGGTAAAGTCGTCGATACGACAGGCGCTGGCGATGCCTTCAATGGCGGGTTTGCAGCTGCCTTGGCGCGCGGCGAAAGCCCCGAAGCTGCGGCACGCTTTGGCAGTGCGACCGCTGGTATCTCAGTTACGCGGCTGGGGACAGCACCATCAATGCCCTATTTGAAAGAGACATTAAGCTTGTTGGGAAAGTAAAATCGCCCTTTGAAACCCTTGTTTTAGGGCAACATGAACACTATGTAACGTGACATCATAAATCACCGAAGGGTCAATAAACCTTGCTCGAACAGTTATTTGCACCAGATGCCCTGATCGCATTTTTCAAAGTTGTCATGATCGATCTTGTTCTGGCGGGTGATAATGCCATTGTGATTGGTATGGCCGCTGCGGGCTTGCCCAAGGAATTGCGTGGCAAGGCCATTTTGGTTGGCATTATTGCGGCCACGGTTCTGCGGATTGTATTTGCGACCGTAGCAGTGCAGCTTTTACAAGTGATCGGGCTCGTGTTGGTGGGTGGCATTCTTCTCCTTTGGGTGTGCTGGAAGATGTGGCGCGAATTGCGCGATTCTGAACACAGCAATGAAGGGCTTGAAACAGTCAGCAATGAGGATGTCGACCATGACGGCCAGATTGGTTCTCGTACCAAATCTAAAACCTTCGCCCAAGCCGCTTGGCAAATTGTTGTGGCTGATATTTCAATGTCGCTCGATAATGTGTTGGCGGTGGCTGGTGCAGCGCGTGAACACCCATGGGTTTTGATTTCAGGCCTTATATTATCCATCGCATTGATGGGACTTGCCGCATCGTTCATCGCCAAGCTTTTGGGCAAATATAAGTGGATCGGCTATGCAGGCTTTGCCATCATTCTCTATGTTGCAATTGACATGATCTACCGTGGGGCCTTTGAAGTGATGCCTCACGTTATGGCGGGTTGATAAATCCCTCCCCTGCTACAGGGGAGGGTGGCACGCTCTTCGCGTGACGGGAGGGGTTCGAGTTTCAGCCCCCTCCTGTTCGCTCCGCTCACTGTCCTCCCCGGTAGTCGGGGAGGAATGGTTTGTTTAAGCCAACAGCTTCCGTACTGCATCTTTCCAGCCCGCATATTTCGCATCGCGAAGTTCAGGCTTCATTTTGGACTCGAAGCGTTTCTGGCGCTTCCACGTTTTAGCAAACGTGACAGGCTTTGGCAAAAGGCCCGCTTGCAGGCCTGCTAAGTATGCCGCACCTAGAGCCGTCGTTTCCAAATTTTTAGGCCGATCAACAGGCGCATCTAAAATATCAGCCAAGCTTTGCATCGCCCAATCAGACGCTGTCATGCCGCCGTCAACACGCAAAACTGTTTTGCCCGCTGTGCCCCAATCTTTTTTCATGGCTTCAAGCAAATCACGCGATTGGTAACAGACGGATTCGAGTGCGGCGCGAGCCAATTCCTTATTGGTCGTTCCGCGCGTAAGGCCAAAAAGAGCGCCGCGTGCTTCAGCATTCCAATAGGGCGCACCCAAACCGACAAAGGCCGGAACAAGATAGACTTGCTGATGTGGGTCAGAGGCTTTTGCCAAAGCGCCCGTTTCCTTAGCATTTTTGATGATTTGAAGCCCGTCGCGCAGCCACTGCACAGCAGCACCCGCAATAAAAATGGCTCCTTCAAGTGCATAGGTTCGTTTGCCATCCAGTTGGTAAGCTATCGTAGTGAGCAAGCGGTTGTTTGACGGCACTGGGGTATCGCCCGTGTTGAGCAATGCAAAACAGCCTGTGCCATAAGTTGATTTCATCATACCCGGTTCAAAGCAAGCTTGACCGATCATGGCGGCGTGTTGATCACCCGCCACACCGCCAATGGGAATGGCCGTGCCAAACAACTTCTTTTCAGTGACGCCGAAATCTGCCGCGCAGTCTTTAATCTCAGGCAATAAGGCGCGGGGAATATTCAGTATACGGAGCAATTCATCATCCCATTGCCCGTCATGAATATTGCACATTAATGTGCGCGAAGCGTTGGTGGCATCAGTGGCATGAACCTTGCCACCCGTCAGACGCCAGATGAGAAAACTATCAATCGTGCCAAAACACAGTTCGCCTTTTTCAGCGCGGGCGCGAGCCCCTCGCACATTGTCCAACACCCAATTCAGCTTTGTGCCAGAAAAATAAGGATCAAGCAGTAGGCCAGTCTTCTGCGTGAACAAAGTCTCATGCCCCGCCGCTTTCAAGTCTTTGCAAAATTCAGCAGTGCGGCGGTCTTGCCAGACAATTGCCTTATGGACGGGCTTGCCGGTTTTGCGATCCCACACCACAACAGTTTCGCGCTGATTGGTGATGCCGATTGAAGCAATGTCCCGCCCCGCAATGCCTGCCTTGCGCAGAGCCGAACGAACGGTGAGCAAAACCGATTTCCAGATCTCTTCTGGATCATGCTCAACCCAGCCTGAAGCTGGAAAAAACTGTTTGAATTCTTTTTGGGCTCTGGCTTTGGGGTTAAGCTTTTTGTCATACACGATGGCCCGTGTTGATGTGGTTCCTTGATCAATCGCCAGAATATATTTTGCCATCGCTTAAGCCTCTAAAATGTTGAGGCTAATGTGCTGTATCAGCGGTGATTGTCAAGCCGCCGCACACAAGGCTTTGCCTTGGGCAAGATTATTAAACATCGCCTCGCTGACGCGGCGCATCTTCGGCATAAGCGGCAAGGCTTC
>CAXTKN010000161.1:0-5991 GCA_964244805.1 uncultured Aestuariivirga sp. | reverse complement strand
GTATCTATGATCTCGGCGACTTCACTCAATATGCCAATGACGATGAGTAAAAACTATGCCGTTCCGTATTGGCTTTGCTGGGCGCGGGCGAGACGATCTTAGAACACTTGAAGAAAATCCCACATTTGTAAAACGGCTTAAGGCCGTCAGGACCGCTTTGGGAAAGCTACAAACAAATCCACGGCATCCAGGATTGAATACGCACAAGTATTCCACCATGCACGGCGAGAACGGCGAAGATGTTTTCGAAGCCTATGCCGAAAACAACACACCCGGAGCCTACCGCATCTTCTGGCACTATGGCCCCGGCAAAGACGTGATCACAATAATCGCGATAACGCCGCATCCGTAATGTCTTTTTTATAAAAGTGATTTGATACGGGTCACGTCAAATTACAGAAAATATTATTTACAAGGCTCAAAATATTAGATTTCACAAATGAAAACAAAAAAGCCTATTCCAAAAAGGATGTCCGTCTGGGACAGGGAACTAAACTTTTGGCAATCGATTTTTGCAGGCGCATTGGCACTTACGATATTTTTTCTTTTTCCATTGCAATACATTTGGAACAGCCCAATTTCAGAAACTGTATCACGCTGCAAATTTACCCAATGGATGACTTCAACATCAAAGTGGAACGCAGGCGATGCGATCATCAATTGCTTAATGGATGATGGCAGACTTATTATACTCACCCAGCCTGCTGGGTGGCTTCCACCAAAAACTGGCAGTGATATGAAAATTGGGGTGATCACAAAGAGGTTTTTTGGCGAAGATTACTATCTCAAATAAAAAACGCGGCACCTTTCGGCACCGCGTTTTATTTTCATCCGTGAACAGATGATTATTCGTTCGAGCCAGCATCCTCAGCCGGAGCTTCCGCGGCCTGCTTGGCGCTCAAATCTTCGCCTGTGGCCTGATCCACTTGCTTCATCGACAGGCGCACCTTGCCGCGGTTGTCGAAGCCTAAGAGCTTCACCTTCACAGCATCGCCTTCCTTCACCACGTCAGACACTTTGTTCACGCGGTGAGCAGCGAGCTCAGACACATGCACGAGGCCGTCTTTTGCGCCGAAGAAATTGACGAATGCGCCAAAGTCCACAACCTTCACAACTTTGCCATCATAGATCACGCCTACTTCGGCTTCTGAAACGATTGACTTGATCCACTTCATCGCAGCGGTGATGGCTTCACCTGAAGATGATGCCACCTTGATCGTGCCGTCATCTTGAATGTCGATCTTCGCACCCGTCTTTTCCACAATTTCGCGGATCACTTTGCCGCCCGTGCCGATCACTTCACGGATCTTGTCTGTTGGGATCTTGATGGTTTCAATGCGTGGTGCATGTTCGCCAAGGCCTGGACGGGCTTTTTCCAAAGCTTCGGCCATCTTGGTCAAAATATGCAAACGGCCATCTTTGGCCTGCCACAAAGCAACCTTCATGATCTCTTCGGTAATGCCGGTGATCTTGATGTCCATTTGCAGAGCCGTGATACCATTGGTGGTGCCCGCAACTTTGAAATCCATGTCGCCCAAGTGATCTTCATCACCCAAGATGTCGGAAAGCACAGCAAAGCGCTCACCTTCCTTGATCAGGCCCATGGCAATACCAGCCACGGGAGCTTTCAAAGGCACACCAGCATCCATGAGTGCTAGCGAAGCGCCGCACACAGAAGCCATTGATGATGAACCATTTGATTCAGTGATCTCAGATACAACACGCATTGTGTAAGGGAACTCATCAGCCGATGGCAACATCGGGTGAATAGCGCGCCATGCCAATTTGCCGTGGCCGATTTCACGGCGACCAGTAGCGCCCATGCGGCCCACTTCACTTATTGAAATTTGTATGTTCGAACATTTGGAAATGAAATTCTTTACGAGTGGGTGTAATTAATGCCATTGTCATTTGAACAGGTCCGATTGATAAGATGAAAAAAAACATTGTATTTCTAAAAAGTATTAAACTTACAAACTTCCTGAGTTACGGGGATTCTAAATGGCCAATTCAACTAGGCGGGCTTAACGTTATTATCGGACCAAATGGATCGGGCAAATCTAACCTTTTTGAAGCTATAGAACTTCTGCGCTCCGCACCAAGTGATCTCTTGAGGCCCATCCGGGATGGCGGTGGCGTCCGCGATTGGCTTTGGAAGGGCAATTCCCCGCCGTCTGCCGCAAAAGTTGACGTGGTTGTTGACAATTCGGTCGGCACTTCACCGCTTAGATATATGCTGAGCTTCAATGAAATCGGGCAACGCTTTGAAATTCTGGACGAACGAATTGAAAATGAGGCCCCCCTTACTGGCCATGATCAGATATATTTCTACTACCATTTTGAAAATGGCCGTGGCGTACTAAACGTAAAAGGTAGCAAAAGAAAGCTGCAACCTGAGTACGTTGACCCTGTTACCTCAATCCTTTCGCAACGGAAAGACCCGGATCAATATCCCGAAGTGACATACTTGGGTAATGCTTTCGCGAAAATCCGCCTTTACAGGGAATGGAGTTTTGGCCGATACACAATTCCACGTTTACCTCAGAAGACTGATCTTCCCAACGATCAATTGGAACCAGATGCCAGCAATTTGGGTTTGGTGCTAAATAAGTTGCGTCGCGATCCTGTTGTTAGAAAGAAATTACTTGATTCACTTCGTGTACTTTATGAGGGCATCGATGATTTTGATGTGCAGATTGAGGGCGGAACGGTGCAAGTTTTCTTTCATGAGGGCCGTTATAATGTGCCTGCGACAAGATTGTCTGATGGCACACTTCGCTATCTTTGTCTGCTTGCTATACTTTGCCACCCAAATCCAGGCCCACTGATATGCATTGAAGAACCTGAACTTGGTTTGCATCCTGATGTGCTTCCGACAATCGTAGGGCTGCTTAAGGAGGCATCCGAAAGAACTCAAATCATTGTCACAACCCATTCTGATGTGCTGGTTGATGCAATGTCGGACATGCCTGAAGCAGTTTTAGTTGCAAGTCGTTCAGTTACAGGCACTAACCTTGAGCGATTGGATGGCGAAAAACTGAAGCCTTGGCTTGAACAATATCGTCTGGGCCAACTTTGGACTCGAGGAGAAATTGGGGGCACAAGGTGGTAAATTTGTATGTAGAGGGTGGGGGCGATTCAGCTTCTCTAAAAACAAATTGCCGCAAAGGCTTTACAGAATTTATCACAAAAGCTGGACTCAAAAACCGTCCAAGAATAGTGGCTTGTGGCAGCAGGCGTAATGCGTTCGATTCATTCTGCACTGCAGTCGCAAATGGCACCGAAGCTATTTTGCTTGTTGACAGCGAAGAACCCATTGACGCCTCGCATAAGGCAGATAATTTTCAACCTTGGCTGCATCTCAAGAACCGAAATGGGGACAAATGGAACAAGACTCCCACTAGTAGTGACGCCGACTGTCACCTCATGGTCCAAGTGATGGAAAGCTGGTTTTTAGCTGATAGATCCTGCCTTGAAGCGTTCTTTGGTAGTGATTTCAATTCAAAAAAGCTACCAGCATCCGAACGACCATTAGAGAGCTTGACTAAGTCTGAAGTTTATAAGGCGCTGAAAGATGCGACAGCGAACTGCAAAACTAAAGCTCCCTATGATAAAGGCGAACATTCTTTTGAATTATTGGCTCGGATTGACCCTCAAAAAGTTGTCGCTGCCTCCCAATGGGCAAAGCGATTTGTTGATGTCCTTAGGGGCAAATTGGATCCTGAACACTGATATTATGTTAAAAAAGGCGCGAGGTTTCCCCCGCGCCTTGAAATTTCATCGTAAAAACGAATTACTCGTTGCTGTGATCTTCGCTACCGGCAGGCGCATCCGCTGCCTGCTTGGCGCTCAAATCTTCACCCGTTGCCTGATCAACTTGCTTCATCGACAGGCGCACCTTGCCGCGGTTGTCGAAGCCTAACAGCTTGACCTTCACTGCATCGCCTTCCTTCACCACGTCAGACACTTTGTTCACGCGGTGAGCAGCGAGCTCAGACACATGCACGAGGCCGTCTTTTGCGCCGAAGAAATTGACGAATGCGCCAAAGTCCACAACCTTCACAACTTTGCCATCATAGATCACGCCTACTTCGGCTTCTGAAACGATTGACTTGATCCACTTCATCGCAGCGGTGATGGCTTCACCTGAAGATGATGCCACCTTGATCGTGCCGTCATCTTGAATGTCGATCTTCGCACCCGTCTTTTCCACAATTTCGCGGATCACTTTGCCGCCCGTGCCGATCACTTCACGGATCTTGTCTGTTGGGATCTTGATGGTTTCAATGCGTGGTGCATGTTCGCCAAGGCCTGGACGGGCTTTTTCCAAAGCTTCGGCCATCTTGGTCAAAATATGCAAACGGCCATCTTTGGCCTGCCACAAAGCAACCTTCATGATCTCTTCGGTAATGCCGGTGATCTTGATGTCCATTTGCAGAGCCGTGATACCATTGGTGGTGCCCGCAACTTTGAAATCCATGTCGCCCAAGTGATCTTCATCACCCAAGATGTCGGAAAGCACAGCAAAGCGCTCACCTTCCTTGATCAGGCCCATGGCAATACCAGCCACGGGAGCTTTCAAAGGCACACCAGCATCCATGAGTGCTAGCGAAGCGCCGCACACAGAAGCCATTGATGATGAACCATTTGATTCAGTGATCTCAGATACAACACGCATTGTGTAAGGGAACTCATCAGCCGATGGCAACATCGGGTGAATAGCGCGCCATGCCAATTTGCCGTGGCCGATTTCACGGCGACCAGTAGCGCCCATGCGGCCCACTTCACCAACCGAGTAGGGAGGGAAGTTATAATGCAACATGAACTTGGCTTTGAACATTCCGTCCAAGCTGTCCACATATTGCTCATCTTCGCCAGTGCCCAGTGTTGTGACCACAAGCGCCTGAGTTTCACCACGTGTGAACAAAGCTGAACCATGTGTGCGCGGCAGAACTGAAGCTTCAGCAACAATTTCACGAACTGTCTTTGTATCGCGACCATCAATCCGAAGGCCCGTATCCAAGATTGCGTTACGCACAACATCTTTTTCAAGATGCTTGAACGCGTCAGCCACTTTTTGTGCTGATGGCGCTTTTGTATCTTCAGCGTCAACCATCGAGGTCAAAATCTTTTCTTTGACCTTGGCCACAGCGTCTTGACGATCTTCTTTTTTGACAATCGCATAAGCCGCACGAACACCTTTTTCGCCAGCCTTCTTCACAGCCTTGTAAAGTTTTTCTTCATCTGGCGGTGTGAAGTCACGAGCCGCGCGGGATGAGCGTTCAGCCAAGCGAATGATTGCTTCGATCACAGGTTGGAAGCCCGCATGACCAAACATCACAGCGGCCAACATTTGTTCTTCTGAAAGTTCCTTGGCTTCGGATTCGACCATGAGAACGGCGTCGTTTGTGCCTGCAACCACCAGATCAAGATCAGATGTCTTCATCTGCTCAACAGTTGGGTTCAAAACAAATTCGCCATTGATCAAACCAACGCGCGATGCACCAACCGGGCCCATAAACGGAATGCCGGAAAGTGTGAGTGCCGCAGAACAAGCAACCATGGCAACCATGTCGCTGTCATTTTCCATATCGTATGAAAGCACTGTTGCAACCACTTGGGTTTCAACACGGAAGCCTTCTGGGAACAATGGACGAATGGGGCGATCGATCAGACGCGACACAAGCGTTTCTTTTTCTGATGGACGGCCTTCACGCTTGAAATAGCCACCCGGAATTTTGCCCGCGGCATAAGTTTTTTCTTGGTAATTTACAGTGAGCGGGAAAAAGTCAATTCCAGGCTTTTCTGAGCGGGCAGCAACTGCTGTGCCGAGTACGGTTGTTTCACCGTAAGTAACGAGGATTGCAGCATCTGCTTGGCGAGCAATACGCCCGGTTTCGATACGAAGGGTGCGGCCACCCCATTGGATTTCTTCAACATCAATATTAAACATCTATATTCCTTAAAGGTTCTTCGCCGCATCTCGCGCAG
>CAXTKN010000160.1:0-6012 GCA_964244805.1 uncultured Aestuariivirga sp. | reverse complement strand
GAAAGCTGGATGCCAGCCTTCGCTGGCATGACGGGTTTTGGGGGACGTTCTGACATAAACAAACATTCCACTTTCCCAAAAACCACACTTGCAATCCAAAGAAAGTCTAGCTATCTAGCCCGAACGCGATCGATCACCTCGGGTGATCTGGCGGGATTAGCTCAGTTGGTAGAGCGCTTCGTTTACACCGAAGATGTCGGCAGTTCGAGTCTGTCATCCCGCACCATTCCTATTTAGCTTACTTCCTTCTCAATCTTGGCTAGTGCAGTTCCTTCGAGTGTAGCTTCGAACGCACGCAAACGTTTGTAGATCGAAACAAGTTTCACAACTTCAGTCCAATCATCAACCAATGTGCGGAATGCTTCGCGTACTTTATCAAAAGAATTTTGAATTTGGTTAAACAGACCAAGAGTCATCGTGCCGGCGACGATGCTTGGGAATAGCAATACCAATGAATAAACCGTGTCTGAGTTAATGTAGAAACGCTTCGCTATGTCGAAGTAGAAATAGTTAAAGTAGAGCCGGAAATAATTTTTCCGAACACCAACAAATAGCTCTCTCAGTGTTGGTGGATCTGCTCGTTCAGCATTGTCTTCGCCCAAAACCAATTCTTTACGCAACGCCGCTTCTACGCGCTGGTTGCGAAATTCAAGACCAGGAAGTTTGCTGCCAACCACAGCGATAAAACCCGTTCCCAAAATTGCCCAAAATAGTGACGCCCAAACCAAGGCATTAGGAATTGCGCCGACCACTGGCAATTCAGTGATGAACTTAGAATATCCATATAGAATAGGCAAAAACGCAATGAGAGTCATAACTGCCTGCATGATGGACGTACCTTCGTTTTCCATGCCGCGGGCAAATTGCATCGTGTCATCCTGAACGCGTTGTGACGCACCCTCAACCGTTCGCAAGTCGGCCCAACGACTGGCATAAAAATGATGCATCGCATCGCGCCATCTGAAAATGAAGTGACGGAAAAAAAATGTCATGAATGAATAAACAAAAGTAGTGAGAGCTGCCAACCATACAAAGGTCATCAAAGATACATACAATTCCCCCTGCGTAAGAGGGCGAGATTTCGTGAGGCCGACATTGATCAAATCATAAAACGGTCCATACCAAGCATTCACCGCTACGCTCATTTCGACGCTAAAATAATTGAGAAAAATGATTAGTGCTGTACCGAGAACCGACCAAATGAACCAAGGGTGAGGATCAATCATCCACCAAACTCCAGCAAAAATGCCAACTACTACAATGTAGTAAATATAAAACCAAATAAATGGCTTCGACAGCAATGCAAAAACACCAATGATTGGTTCCGCATCTGGCAATGGATTTGGTAGACCAAAATAGCTACCCGCGTTTTTTGCAACAAAAAACCAAAAAAGAATGGCAAACAAACTCCACAGCGCCGCCGACGTAAAAAACAATTTTGGTTTGGGAAAAAATGATACAAACATCTGTGTGGTCTTTCTTCAGTTGGCTCTAGATTCGCAGCAGCATAGTCTTTACGGGTAAGTTTCAACAACAGTTTATGGATAAACAACTTGTCACTTTCCGTGTTTCCGGGTGATCTGGATGTCGCCTTAGCCAACTGGTTGCAAGAGCAAGACGGTGCTGCCTTGCGCGCCAACTCTGACCAACTCACTGAACGTTACCGGGCGGGGCAAAGTTCGGCGCGGATTGATTTGGCGGCTTATCTGACGACGCGCATGCCAGCGACTTATGCTGCGGTGCGCAAGGTGCTCAGCGAAGTGGCGCGTGTCAATCCTGAGTTTTCGCCAACTTCCATGTTGGATATTGGAGCAGGGCCGGGTACGGCCAGTTGGGCAGCTCTTTTGGAGTGGCCAGAACTTTCATCAATTACGATGATCGAAACCGATGCACGCTTTGTGGAGTTGGCGGGCAGGTTGGCGAAAAGTTCAGAATTGGAAGTTCTTACCAAAGCCACCATCACCCGTGCCAAGATGAACGAGACGACGGCCAAGGCAGGTCTTGTTATCGCTGCTTATGTGTTTGCCGAACTGGTGGAGAAAGATGCTGGCGAAGCGGCGCTGAAGCTTTGGACCCAAACTGAAAACACCTTAGTCATCATCGAACCCGGAACGCCGCGTGGCTTTGCGCGGATCCATGCGGCGCGTCAGATGTTGATAAAAGCAGGCGCACATATGGTTGGCCCATGCACGCATGCGGCAGCGTGCCCGATGCGCGGCGATGACTGGTGTCATTTCACCGTGCGCTTGGCCCGCAGCCGCGAACACATGCACGCCAAACACGCCACAGTGCCCTTTGAGGATGAACCATTCAGCTGGATCGCTGTGACCCGCACAGCTGTGCCTCTCTCAGGCGCACGGGTGATCAGGCCGCCAGAACAAGACAAGCATTCCATAACATTTAAAGTCTGCGATGAGCAGGGGATAACTGACCGCGCGATTGCACGGCGCGAAAAGGCGGCTTACAAGCAGCACCGCAAACTGGCATGGGGCGACATGATTGCCGATGACATGAAAGACAATGAAAATGGATCTGTCACCTTATAAGGCCCAAGCCCAACACTATCTCGACATTCTGATAGGATGGCTTTCCAGCCCGCAATTTTATGCGCAAGTGATTGCGATCATTGCAGCGGTGTTGATCGCGCGCATCGCTGCCAAACAGATTTTGGCCAAGCTTTGGCTGTTCAACGCTGATCCCGTTGAAGGCAAATTGCTGCGCTATCGGAAACTGCTCTATTCCTGCCGTGATTTGTTGCGGCCGGTTTTAGTTGTGGTGTTTCTGGCTGCTGCGGCATCGATCTGCGATGCCGCCATTGGTTCATCTTGGCTGGTGCGCATTGGTGGAACCGTGGCTGTGGTTTCAATGCTTTATGCGGTGATCAATCGTTTCATATCTAACCCGTTGTTCAACGCTGCCGCACGTTGGATCGGCATGCCACTGGCCGCGATTTATATGTTTGGCCAGATGGATAATTTGATTGCTTGGCTTGAATCTGTGGCATTGCAGGCGGGTAATATTCGCATTTCCGCGTTGGCCTTGATCAAGGCTGGCGTGTTTGGCGCTATGTTCTTCTGGGTCGGGCGTGTGTCGTCCAATGCGGGTCAAAAAGTGATCCGCGATCAAGAAACGGTGGATATGCAAACGCGGGAGTTGGCGGCCAAAGCGCTTGAGCTTGTGGTATTCGGCATTGCGGCTTTGTTATTGTTCAATGTGCTCGGCATGGATCTGGGTGCACTGGCCGTGTTTGGCGGCGCGCTGGGTGTGGGCCTTGGTTTTGGCTTGCAGCAGATTGCTTCAAACTTTATTTCCGGCATAATAATTCTGCTGGAACGCTCGCTGAAGATTGGTGACTTCATTGAGCTTGAAGATGGCCGCAGCGGAACCCTTCGCGAAATTCGCATGCGCTCATCAATCCTGACCACATATGATGGCAAAGATATTATGGTTCCGAACGAGCGATTTGTGACGACGCGCTTTGTAAACTGGACACATGATGATCCGCGCCAACGCTATGAAGTGCCATTTACAGTGAGCTACGACACTGACATTCGCAAAGTGGCACCACTGATTGTTAAGGCAGTTTCTAAATTACCTCATATTTTGCAACAGCCTGAAAGTCCGGAATGTGAACTAAAAAGCTTTGGCGATACTGGTGTGAAGTTTGCAGTCAAATTTTGGGTGAATGGCATTGATGATGGCAAGAACTCATTTAGTTCAGATGTGATGTATGCGGTTTGGGACGCGTTAAAGTCTGCAGGCATCGACATGCGGATGCCCGTTCGCCAAGTGAGTTTGGTGGGTACAGTTGGAAAAAAGGAAAAATAATGCGAAAACTTATCTCATCGGGGTCAACATTTGAATCTGATATCGGCTATTCCCGCGCTGTTGTGGCTGGCGAATGGTGTTTTGTTTCGGGCACCACAGGATTTGATTATGCCGATATGACGATTTCAGATGATGTGGCGGTGCAGGCTGATCAGACATTTCGGAATATCGCTTCGGCGCTGGAGAAGGCGGGATTTGCAATGGCCGATGTAGTGCGCGTGCATTATCTGTTTCCAAGTGGCGATGATTTCAAACCTTGTTGGCCTGTGATGAAAAAATATCTTGGTGATGTGCGCCCGGCGGCCACCATGTTTGTAGCAGGCCTTGCCGATCCGCGTATGAAAATTGAGATTGAGGTGACGGCTAAGAAACGGGCTTCTTAGTCAAAGAGTCTCCGAACCGCTTCCTTCACATGCGAAATTGGAGCGCTACTGCCGAACATGCGCACACTGACCCACACCCCCTCGATCAACAGATAAACCAGCTCAGCCGTTTTGCGCGGGTGTTTTGCGTTTTGATTTCTGGCGCGCAATTCAATTTCCGCAAGGGTGCGATTTTTAATCTTGATTGCAGCAGCGTGAGCAGGGTGTGCTTCATCTTTGAACTCGGCGGCCGTGCCCTGAAATGTACATCCCATACATCGGGGGTGATGTGCGAGATCGATCATATAATCGACATAAGTAAACAACGGAGCAGGGCCGTCGGCGGACGGCACATTTGAATTCATTGCGGTCTCGGCTTTTTCAATCCACGCCACAATCAAATCATCTTTTGCAGGAAAATGTTTATAGAATGTGGCTTTGGCCACGGACGCTTCGGCAATCACGCGGTCAACACCAATAGCGCGGTAACCTTCGCGGTAAAATAGAGGACCTGCGACGTCGATAATTCTGTCGCGGGCCGATTTCACTTTCACACTTGACATATAGACAGACCTGTCTGTATAGAATGTCCATGAGCAGACAAACCTGTCTGTCTATAACAGAGGTGGAAGAAAATGAAAATAGGAATCATCGGTGCGGGTTCGGTAGGCCAGACGATGGGTGCAAAACTCATTGCCAATGGCCATGACGTGTTAATTGGCATCCGCTCGGCCACGCAGGCGGAATTTGATAAGCCGCGCAATCAGGCTGAAACTCTGACTGCATGGATGAAGAAGACGGGCGGCAAAGCAGTTTCATTCACCGATGCTGCCAAGCATGGCGAGATAATTATAAATGCCACCAGCGGCGGCATTTCGCTGGAAGCGCTGAAGCAAGCAGGGGCAGCCAATTTGAAAGGCAAAGTGCTAATCGATATTGCGAACCCACTCGACTTTTCGAGAGGCATGCCACCTGCCGTTATCACAAAATACACCCAAGGCACCAGCGTGGGCGAAGAGTTGCAAGCGGCCTTCCCCGAAACTCATGTTGTAAAAGCATTCAATACAATCGCTGCCGCACTTATGGTGGAGCCGTCATTGATCAAGGTTGATCATGATCTTTTGATCTCTGGAAATGATGCGGGGGCGAAAAAGACAGTCAGCGATTTTGCGCGCAAAGAATTTGGCTGGGCTTCCATTGTCGATTTAGGCGACATCGTCGGCGCACGCGGCACCGAACATTATCTGCCCTTATGGATCAGACTTTGGGGAGCCACCGGTACGCCGTTTTTCAATATCAAAATCGTCAAGTAATCCCAAAAAGAAAAAGGCGGAACCATAAGGCTCCGCCAATTTTGGGTTTCTCTCGTTTAAAACTGGCACTCTTAAGGATGCCAGATCGGCGGCGGCTTTAAAGCGCCACTCAATTCTTCCTCCCCGGACCCGGGCTAACAGCCTTCGTCGCAGAACCAGAGATTAATCAGATTAATTGCGGTTTGCCAAGTTAATTATGACGAACATATGGCAATGCAAAAATCCTTCACCTTGCCTAAATTGTCCAATCGCTTAAAAGGGCGCAAAATCAATCTGAATCAAGGATTCTCGATGCGCCTCTCGCAATATTTCATGCCCGTCCTCCGCGATGACCCCAAGGAAGCAGAAATCGTTTCCCATCGTTTGATGCTGCGTGCTGGCATGATCCGCCAAGAAGCGGCAGGCAGCTACTCATGGTTGCCGACTGGTTTTCGGGTTCTCAAAAAAATTGAGCAAATTGTGCGTGAAGAACAAGACCGGGCAGGGGCCATCGAAGTATTGATGCCAAC
>CAXTKN010000159.1:0-6023 GCA_964244805.1 uncultured Aestuariivirga sp. | reverse complement strand
GTATACTGTATTAAAACTTAAGCCGCTTTTTGAGCAGCCTTCGCCTTTTCCACGAGAACCGCAAATGCGGCTGCATCATGCACAGCAAGATCGCTCAGAACCTTGCGGTCCACAACAATCCCGGCCTTGTCCAGACCGTAAATAAATCGGCCGTAAGTCAGGCCCAATTCACGCGATGCCGCGTTGATACGTTGAATCCAAAGTGAGCGGAAATTGCGCTTCTTGGTGCGACGGTCGCGGTAGGCATATTGCCCCGCCTTTTCCACGGCCTGAACGGCAACGCGGAAAATGTTTTTGCGGCGGTTGAAATAGCCTTTGGCGGCCTTGATAACTTTTTTGTGGGAACGGCGTGCGACGACGCCACCTTTTGCACGTGACATGGATCAGCCTCCCTTATTTCTTACGCGCATATGGCATGTGGATTTTGACTAGGCGTTCGTCGCCTGCGGCCAAAATCATGGTGCCACGTTGGTTGCGGATGGTTTTGTTGGAGCGCTTGATCATGCCGTGGCGTTTGCCGGCAGCGCCAGCGATCACCAGGCCCGAGGCTGTGAAGCGAAAACGCTTCTTGGCCGCAGATTTAGTCTTCATTTTGGGCATTTTGCTTGGTCCTAAATTTAAGCGTTAATCGAGCCGCCATGGCATGCCCTATACAAGCCAGGCGACGTGAATACTTCAGTTTTGAGGTGAAGGTAGCGGGGATAAAGCAGATTATGGCCTTAATGGCAAGCACTGCAATAAGATCAGCAGAGGGACAAACAATTCACCCCAATTTAACCACGCTCCAGAGTTGCATTACATTCTTTTAATGCTGCGAAGCAACATTAACTTTCTGTTAGATTGACGGATTTACAAGCGGGCCATCAAGGCAGGAAATGAGGTTCTGCTACAGACCGCAGTTAAATATAAAAGGTTCGATCATGAATAAATTTTTAAAGGACCAATCCGGCGCAACCGCCATTGAATACGGGTTGATCGCCGCCGCTATGGCGGTTTGCCTGTTAATGGCTATGCCCTATGTCACCAACGCCCTCGTCAAAAAGTTCAATAATATTGGTGCGGCACTGAAATAGCGCTTCTGGGGTTCTGCGACCCATTCATCCAAGCGGGCATTGCCGAAACAGGCAATGCGACCCCCCTCGCTATGAGAGGGGCCAAGGACCGCATATCAACATCATAATAACGCGATGCGAGCAATTCACGACGCTCGGTTTCCCAAATTCGGTCGGTGTAAAGGGGAACACAAGTCAGCCGGTGCAGTTCGCCACGGCTCACGCCAATGTCACGCAATTGATGATCGCTAAACTTTTGCAGTCTTTTCAGATCGTTGCGCATGCGCCAATTGGTGACCATGCGCACAATCCAGGTGAAGCGGCCATAAGCTGCTCTGGAATTGGCTTCATTGATCTCAAAATCGCGCATGATATTCTCCTGTAAAGCTCCGATTGTATCGATTGTTTTATCACAAATACACAAATACACTTGATATTTGCTAATTGTGTAGATACAATGAACGTTATGATGAACACAATCGAAACATTGTATCTATGACAATTTGGGTTCCCACGCTCGATCGTTCCAAGCCATTGTATCTGGCCATTGCAGATGCCATCAGTTCTGATGTTGATGGCGGAACATTAGCCAAGGGCGACAGGCTTCCCCCACAGCGGGATTTGGCGTGGAAGCTCGGCGTCACATTAGGCACCGTCACGCGCGCCTATAAGGAAGCAGAACTGCGCGGGCTTTTATCGGGTGAAGTGGGCCGCGGCAGTTACATTCGTTCAGGCAATGCGGTTTCGCCGATCCCACCGATTGCAAAAGAAACAGATGGCATTATCGATTTGACTCATGCCATTCCGCCGCCTGTCGTTACCGCGCAAGAGTTTGATTCAGCACTTCATGCCGTCATGCGCGATCCGCGCAAACTCGATCTTCTCGATTATGCGCCGCCTGATGGCTTTGCGCTGCACAAAGTGATGGCTGCGCATTGGTTAAAGCGCAGTGGGATCGAGGCAAACACGCGCGATATTTTTATCACTGCGGGCGCCCATCTTGGGTTGATCACCGTGCTCGAAGCTATTTCAGAACCGGGTGAAACGGTCATGGCAGAGGGTGTCAACTACGCGCTGCTCAGAAACACTTTCAAGAATGCGCATGTTGAACCCTTGTCTTTGGAAATGGACTCCGAGGGCCTCACGCCAACAGCCTTTGAACATGCAGCGCGCACCACCAAATCGCGCATTCTTTATATTGTGCCGACCTTGCAAAACCCAACCACCAGCACGATGAGTATGCGGAGGCGTGAAGAGATTGTGGCAATTGCGCGAAAATACAAAGTCACCATTATTGAAGATGATATTTTCAGATTGCTTGATGCGCGCGTGCAGCCACCAACCTTTTATACTATTGCACCTGAACTCACCTATCACATCACCAGTCTCTCAAAGACCCTTGCACCGGGTCTGCGGATTGGCTTTGTGGTCACACCTCAAGGCCAGGAAAAATCACTGCGTAGCCACGTCCGCACCATGGCGTCGCGCACCGTTGGGATCACAGGCGAGATCGCGCGTTATTGGATTGAAACTGATCTTGCAGACACGATACTCAATCGCACACGCCGCGAACTTAGCTCACTGCGCGCTTCGTTTATCGATATTTTCAAGGGCTGCAATTTCCGTTGCGAACCGGGTGCGCCCTATGCGTGGCTTGAATTGCCGGAACATTGGAATGTGTCGCGCTTTGCCGCAGCACTAATGGTTGCGAATATCAAGGTAACGCCGGGCTCTGCATTTTTACTCGTGCCCAGTTTAACGCCCCGCCATATTCGCATTTGCTTTGGAACATCTATTGAAAATTTCAGAGTGCGCAAAGCCTTCGAAACAATCCGCGAGACCATGCGCGAGCAAGACGAAGATGAGTTTACGCCTGTTGCTTAAGCGTGTTGTTGAGCCGCTCTAACATAATGCCCAGCGAAATGCGCAAATCCTCCAACTTGTCCTTGCCAATCATTTCGGCAAATTCATTTTCGAGATTTACAACTTGCTGCCTTGCAGATCTATTGGCCAATTCGCCTTTCGGCGTGATTACCACAACCTTGTCGCGCTTGTTACCCGGCAGTGTCTTCAAGGCAATGACTTGCAGCTTTATCAGCCTTTGCACTGAACTTTGTGCTGCTTGACGGGTAATTTGCAACTCTCTCGCAATATCTGAAATTGTAAACGAGTTGCGCGAGGCTCGTACAAATACGCGAACATCTGATGGACGAACATTTTCATAAGGCGTGCCGCGGCGATATTGCGACATGCGCCCATCAATGGCCAAACCTAAATAATACAGCAAAGTGCGAATATTATCGATTGGCACCCGCGAAACCTGTTCATCAACCATGGTTGACAATAATCATATCTATGCGAATAGCGCAAGTGTCCATGCATAGGCTATTGTCCATCTCGATTGACAATAGCCTATGCAGTACCTATGTCATCGTTGTCAATTACGATTGACAAAAGACTCGGATAGCGGGCTCCCCCAGCATGGCGGTTCGGCTAATTCGTTAGTTTGATTGCCTTCACGCAAAGTCTGAGTCTTTTTAACCGCCAGAAGTATGTCGGGGGCGCTCTGCTTCTGGTAGTTGCGGCCGGTGGTGCCTATCCCACCACCGGCCGTTTTATTTTTGCTCTTCGGAAAACACCTTGGCCAGCTCGGGCCTTAGATCGATCAATATGGCATCGGCCATGGAAGCGTGTCCTTCGGCTGTTGGATGCATGGCACCGGTTGTTTCAGAAAAGTTAGCCTTCGAAGCCGACTCATCAATTGCGCCGTATTTATCAACCACCTTCTGGTTCATCACCATCACCGCATCGTTAAAACTACGCACCCAGCGTTGGCGCAGCGCATAAGGATAGTTTTGCGTTGCAGGATCGTAAGGCTTCCACCCTGCTGATTTGGCAAAAATAGTTGATTGGCAGGTCTGGGTCGGTCTTTCGGATTTCCCCCAGCACGGGATCATCAACATTTCAGCGGGGTCGTCAGCTCGGTCTTTGCGCTGCGCACAAAAGCCATGACCAATGAAGGGCTTGTCGTTGTAAGCCCGCCCCGCATAAGTCCAGCCATTGGCCTCCGCCAATTCGCCCATGCTGCGATGCAGAACGTCCAGTTGGGCATGGGCCTGGTCGAGTTTGGACTTGGTCACCACCAACCAAGACGAAAACCGGTCGAGCGATTGATTGGCAGCATAAGCATCTTCGGGTTGATCGGAACCATCAACACCAGCGCAAGTCTTGCCATTTTCGTCAGCGAGGATATCTGGATAGGCGGTGAGCACAATCCGCGATGGATCATAAGCCATGTCACCATTGCTCAAGGGTAAGGATGCTTCCAAAGCATGGGCCAGACTTGCATATGACGGGCCTAATTTTTCTTTCACATTGGTAGCAAATTGATCGGCGGGCACTGTTGCACCAAAAAACTTGGCGAGCACAGATGAAGCGCCATCTCGTAATGTTGACCACGCCACAAGATTAGCAAAGCCCACATCATTGCCCCCTACTGATAAAAATACAAAATCGACATTGCGTCTGAATTGCCCTTGGGGGCAAACCCAAATGCCGTTGTCATTGCCAAGATCAACTTGGCATAACTCGCGCAAGGCCCAATAAAGTTGGGTATCTTTTTTTCCGCCCGTAACCGGACGAAGCATCGAATCGGAAGACTTTCGCGACCTGTCGCTCACAAATTCAACATAAGACTGCGGGGCTAAAATACCCTTTTCAATTGATGCGCCCGAACACGAATAGCCCATGAAAGTTACCGCACCATGGGGGTTCTCAAGTCCAATCTGCAATGCAGCGCGCAATTGATGGCTATACAGTGAGCGGTGGCACAATTGATCAAGCCACACAGCTGAACCCGAAACATCTCCATTGACCCGCGCAGGGTAAAGATTTTGCGAGCGGTGATTCTCATCCAATTCCACCGGAATATCCGGATTGCCTTCGCCTGACGCAAAGCTGTCACCAAGCCCCAAAATCAGAATGTCCTTCACCTTGGCGTCAATGCTAATGGGCCGCTCCCCTTCAACATTAACTGAGATCGCAGCCCCTTCTGGATAGGGCAGATAGGCCTTTACGGTTTCATCGCATGGCGCTTTCAGTTCCTTGCCATCACCCACATGCCAAACGCAGTTAAATTCCGACACCAGATTTTTAGAACTCACAGGTTTCAGCTGCATCTCGATTTCATGAAATTTCGGATTCACATAGGTTTCAATATCGCTGCATCCGGTGTGGCGGCGTTGTTTTTCATTCCAGCAGGTTTCACCAACCGCAGAAGCGGCCCAGCCACGCCAATCAAATTTGGTGCGGAGGATATTTGTAAAAGGAATGCGCCGATCATTCAGCACATGCTCAGTGCCCAGCACCGAACTGTTATAGTAAAACATCGCGCTGTCTTCGGTCGAACCGGAATGCTGGTTCACATGTTGGCCATATTGCCGCCAAGCCAGTTCCTGTTGCTTGAAAATATTGGGGTCGCGGAAAAGTCGAAAGCGATTTGATACTTTCCAAGTGATCTGCACATTTGAAGACGTCAGCGTTTCAGCCTCAGCAGGTGCAAAACTGCACCCCAAAAACAAAACCAAAACTATAATCCGCCACACCATGATCATTATATATAAATCCTATTGAAGGACTTTAAACCATACAATCAAGCCGAAATTATGGCAGGAATAAAAAGAACGCACAAATAATCTATGCGTTCTGAAATTGGTTATTTTGCGGCTTTTGGAGCCAGAATCATGATAATCTGGCGGCCTTCAAAGCGCGGTTCCATTTCAACCTTGGCAATTTCCGCGGTATCGACTTTCACGCGGGCAAGCAGCTTATGGCCCAATTCCTGATGGTCCATTTCGCGGCCTTTAAAGCGCAAGGTTACCTTCACTTTGTCGCCTTCATCAAAGAAGCGCTTGGCGGCTTTCATCTTGGTTTCATAGTCATGATCATCGATCATGGGGCGCAGTTTCAATT
>CAXTKN010000158.1:4255-6061 GCA_964244805.1 uncultured Aestuariivirga sp. | reverse complement strand
GCCAATGCGGCCTGCGCCGATGACGCCAAATCTGATCATGTTGTAACTCCGTTATGACTTGAGAAAAGTCTTCAGTTGAATGTTCGCATCTTGAAGATCAGCCATACGCGGATTGATATTCTTGGCAATGAGCATTTCCGCCAAACGCACATCGCGAGCAATCGAATTACCTGGCCCAATGCCACTCGCACCCACCAAATGTTCATCTTCTGTAAGATGAAAGATAATGAAAGATTCAGCAGAGAGTTGGCGTTTGACAGACTTTTTGCCTTGGTCGCCCATGCCCGCGATCTGCAAAGTGAGATCAAATTGATCAGACCAGAACCACGGAATGGCGGAATGAACTTTGTTGCCGCCTAGCATATTGACGACTGCGGTGTTGGCTTGATCAGAAGCACTGCGCCAAGCCTCCAAACGCGTACGCTTGCCGCCAAAATGACCGTGCGGAAAATTGCAGCAATCACCTGCGGCGTAAACATTGGCGTCACTGGTGCGCAGAAATTCGTCACAAACAATGCCATTATCAATCTTCAAGCCAGCTTCTGCGGCCAGTGTGACTTCGGGTGCAGCGCCGATTCCAGCGATGATGACATCGGCTGCAATCACCCGACCATCAGCCAAATGCACCGCATGTTTTTCCAATTTCGTGATGCCAGTGCCAGTGAGAAGGCTCACGCCTTCAGCAACGTGCTTGTCGTGAACAGTTTTAGCAATCGCCTCGGGCACACCACGCATTAGGATGCGAGGCTGAGCTTCGATAAGTGTCACATCGCAACCAAGTTTGCTGGCACTTGCCGCTAACTCCAAACCAATGAAGCCGCCGCCAATAATGGCGACCTTCTGATTTGGTTTAAAGGCTTCACGTAAAATTTCAGCATCACCAAAGTCGCGAAGCAACAACGCATGTTCGCCGCCTTCTAAATTTAATTTGCGCGGTTTGGCCCCGGTCGCAATCAGAAGTTTGTCGTAAGCTACTGAAATACCATTGCTTAATGTAACCGTTTTGGCCTTCACATCCAGCTTTAAGGCCTTGGCACTGCGGATGAAGGTGGCACCCAGCGAACGCAATTGATCATCGTCAAGTAACAGTGCGGGGGTGGGAGCATCTTCTGCTGAGATGGCAGCCTTGGAGAGCGGTGGACGGTCATAAGGTAAAAATGACTCTTCACCGATCAAAGTAATGGGTCCATTATAGTCGCCCGCGCGAAGTGCAATCACCGCCCGTGCGCCAGCCATGCCGGCCCCCACAATCACCATGCCAACGTCACTCATCCAGCAGCTACCTCATTTAATCTTCTTCGTGCACGACTAATCAAACCATTGCCCTCGTGCGATGGAATTTAACAACGGCGCTATTGCGTCTTTGTCGGAAAGCAACGGCGACATATTTTCCGGCAATGGCCAATTGATTGCAAGTTCTGCATCGTCCCATCGCAAGCTACGTTCCTCGCCCTTTGCATAATAATTATTCACTTTATATTGCACGGCAACATGCGGTTCCAAAGTCAAAAATCCATGCGCGAAACCCGCCGGAATGTAAAGTTGGTTGAATTTTGAAGCACTCAAAGTTACGCCAACCCATTGCCCGTAAGTTTTCGACTTGCCACGAAGATCGACAGCGACGTCAAATATAGAGCCACTGAGAACGCGCACCAGTTTGGCTTGGGCAAAGGGTGCAAGCTGCAGATGCAAGCCACGTAGAGTATATTTGTTTTCAGAGTAGGATTGATTATCTTGGACCCACGCACCACACTCAATGCCAGCACCTTGCAAAGTTTTGAGATTAAAAACTTCCGAAAAATATCC
>CAXTKN010000158.1:0-4155 GCA_964244805.1 uncultured Aestuariivirga sp. | reverse complement strand
TTGTCCCAATCAACGATCTTTACGCCACGAAGCATAATGCTGATCTGCCAGCCGTTTTGACAAAGTTTTTGAATTGATAACCGCAACGGATCAGTTATGTCCTTCAATGAAGTTTGAGGAAGCGCCAACAATAGTCGAGGCTTTGGCACCACGCGACGGCTGGCAGTAAAACTCGAAGTCAGCGGGGCTACATAATTCTCAGTCGTCAAAGCTGTTTTCCAACGATCAACAAAAATCTTTCGGTTGCGTTCCATGCGTTCAAACGCGGCTCCCGAGGCAAAACTGCCAAACTCAAAATGTGATAAAACAATTTCAGGCGTATAGATCACGCGCTTTCCAAGCGAACGCAACCTCATGCAAAGGTCAGTTTCCTCATAGTAACCGGGCGCAAATACCTCGTCGAGCCCACCTATCGAAAGATAATGCTTACGGTTTAAAAGCAAAAACGCACCCGAACAATAATCAACATCTCGGATAAACATTCCTTCAGCGAGTTCATTTTTTCGGTTGCGCAAAAAACCATTTGTTGAGCCATCGCGATAAATCAGAGCGCCTGCTTCTTGAATCCGCCCCGTCGCGAGTTTGATCAACCCACCCACCGCGCCAACATCTGGTTCGGTCTCAAAGATATTCACGACAGCGTCCAATTTTCCTTTGGCAATGGTGATATCATTATTCATCATCAACACATATTCACCGCGCGCTTGCGCAGCTGCCGCATTTGTAGCCCCAACAAATCCGAGATTTACTGAGCTGTTGACGACGACGATGTTTTCACAACGCGATAAAAGTCGATCAGTTTCGTCGCTGCTACCATTGTTGAAAACAATCACCTCAAGCGCGCAGCTTTGATCAGCTACCAAAGACTTCAGACAGCGTAATGTGTGATAAGCACTGTTATAAACTGGAATGAGAACCGAGATTTTTGGCTTATGAATTGAGGGAAATCTGATCAATTCACCACCGCCCAAAAACGCATCAAGTTCGTCTTTATATTTTTTAACCAACCTTGTCTTTTTGGGCGATTTACCAAGCAGCGAATATGCGAATTTTAAAAGAGCCGTTTTCATTTTTCGCCAGATGCTTTTCGGATGTCGATGATCGCCTCTCTAACACCATCTTGCCAAGACGGCATTATAATTCCGAATGAACTGCTGAGCTTGCCCGTATCAAGGCGAGAGTTCATGGGCCGACGCGCTTTACTCACAAATTCAGCGGAGTGTACAGGAATGATATTTTTTGCAGCAATCTTAAGTCCGATCTCTTTGGCTGTCTCAATTGCAAACTTTGCATATTCAAACCATGAGGCTTCACCCGCTGCTGCGAGGTGATACAATCCGCCGAGCGAACGATCGTTTTTTTCCAGCTCTATGGCTCGCATTGCTGTAGAAACGATAAGTTCGACGCTGGTGGGTGCCCCAATCTGGTCATCGACAACCCGCAATTCTTCCCGCTCGCCCGCCAGACGCAACATCGTATTGAGAAAGTTTTGTCCAATCGCGGAAAAGACCCAACTGGTTCTGAATATGAGGTGCCGGCAGCCGGAGGCCTGAACGGCTTGGTCACCGGCCAGTTTTGACTGACCATAGATATTGATCGGTTCAGCCTGATCATTTTCCGTCCAGGGTTTCTCCCCGCTGCCGCCATAAACATAATCAGACGAAAAATGCACAAGCAACGCGCCAACATCCTTGGCAGCTTGGGCGATCGCGGCGGGCGCCAACGCGTTAATTTGAAATGCCAATTCTGGATGATCTTCTGCCGCATCAACCGCGGTATAAGCGGCTGTATTGATAATCACGTTGGGGCGCTTTGTTCTGATATAGCCCAGGAGCTGCACGGTTTCACTCAAGTCCCCAACACCGTTTCGATCAAGCGCGACGAGTTCTGAATTTCCAGCCAGCCGCCGCATAAAGGCAGAGCCCAGTTGACCGTTTTTCCCA
Organism: uncultured Aestuariivirga sp.; assembly: GCA_964244805.1. Classification (GTDB taxonomy): domain Bacteria; phylum Pseudomonadota; class Alphaproteobacteria; order Rhizobiales; family Aestuariivirgaceae; genus Aestuariivirga. The sequence continues at coordinate 2,212 of CAXTKN010000158.1, read as the reverse complement.
AGTAGTAAAGTTGACAAATTAAAATCCGTTACTGAGTGAAATGTGCGGTGCCCTTATTGAATGATTGGAAGTTTTGAAGCAATAGGAAGGCTGAAGCGGTTCGTCAGAAAGATTGTGAGGCGGGTTTTTAATGCCGAATTCGAATATCTCTGCTGTCATCTTTGATTGCGATGGCGTTTTGGTTGATAGCGAAATGCTGAGCGCTGGGGTGTTAAAGGCAATGATGGCAGAGCATGACATGCCATTGTCGGTCGTTATGTTTAGGGATCTATTTTTAGGCCGAAGTTTTGCCAATGGCAAAGCCCGGGTCAAGGCCGTATTAAATTTTGACCTTCCCGAAGATTTTGAAAACCAATACCGTGAACGTTTATTTGATGAACTGACGCAGAAACTTCACGCTATGCCAGGGATCGAAGATGTACTTTCATCATTGAAAGTGCCTTATTGTGTGGCGACCGGAAGCAGCCCTAAGCGGCTGGCGCTTTCATTGGATGTTGCAGGCCTCAGCAAATATTTCAATGGAAACAGGTACACGTCTTCTGAAGTGGCACACGGAAAGCCTGCTCCTGATCTCTGTTACTACGCTGCAGAAAAAATGAGTATGCCACATCAAAATTGTCTGGTGATCGAAGATAGCGAAATGGGGATTCTTGCGGCAAAAGCTGCGGGAATGGAAGTTTGGCACTTTGCTGGTGGAGCGCACATTGAAGCTGGCTATCATCTTCCAGAAAATTTGACAGTGGCCAAAACCTTTGTCGACATGCCAAGCATGCAAAGAGCTTTGGCTGATATTGGATTGTGTGATCAGACTGGGGGTTGATATTTTGAAGGAACAAATTTGTGGCGCGTAAACATGAAGAAGACACCAACCGACTAGATATCGCAGCGCGCGCTGGTTGGCTCTATTATATTGCTGGCAATACGCAAGACGAGATCGCAAGGAAACTTGGCGTGTCGCGGCAAACGGCACAGCGGCTTGTCTCAACTTCAATTTCAGAAAAACTCATCCGCGTGCGGCTCGATCACCCGATTGGCCGCTGCTTGGAAATGGCCGAGAAAATCAAACTTAAGTTCGGCATAGATTTTTGCGAAATTGTGCCAAGCGACCCGGAAAATAATGCGCTGGCTACTGGCGTTGCCGCCGCTGCCGCAGCTGAACTTGAGCGTTACTTGATTTCCTCGCATCCCGTCATCGTGGCGATGGGAACGGGCCGTATGTTGCGCGCCGTTGCTGATCAGCTGACGCCAATGGATTGTCCGCAACACAAAATTGTTTCTTTGGTTGGCAACATCGCGCCAGATGGTTCGGCATCCATGTATGATGCGGTCAGCCGCGTTGCCGAGCGCGTGGGAGCGTCGCACTATCCAATGCCTTTGCCAGTGATTGCCACGACAATTCACGAAAGAAATTTATTATTGTCGCAAAAAACTTTGAGAAACGTCGTGGAATTGGCAAGTCAGGCAGATGTGACTTTCGTAGGCTTGGGCAGCGTTGGTGATGATGCCGCCTTGCTGCGAGACGGGTTTGTTAAACCTGATGAGATGCGCGCCGTATTGCGGGCGGGCGCGGTGGGCGAAATTGTGGGCTGGTCATATGATGACAAAGGCAACTTAATCGATGGCCTAACCAATGACCGCGTACTCAGTGTGCCGTTGACAAGACCCGCAATACGAAAAGTGATTGGTGTCGTGATGGCATCTGAGCGGATAAAAGCCGTGCGAGGCGCATTGACCGGAAAACTGGTCAATGGACTGATTACCAATGAAGCCATGGCAAGCCAATTGCTAAATTAATGAGATGAAATTCGGTCGATTTGGTGCATTGCAATATGCAATTGCTATTGACTCAACTCCGTATTCGAATGAACATCTGCCCTATCTGTTGGCAAAAGCTCACAGACCTTTTGGGAGGAATCTGAATGAAATCCGTAGTTAAGGGCGTGCTCGGCGCGTTCGCATTGGCCGCTTTGGCCACCACAGCACTCGCTGCTGACACGACATTGACCATCGCCACCGTAAACAACGGTGACATGATCCGTATGCAAAAATATACTGATGATTTTACCAAAGCGAACCCCGGCATCAAGTTGAACTGGGTTACTTTGGAAGAAAATGATCTTCGTCAAAAAGTAACAAAGGATATTTCAACCAAGGGCGGCCAATATGACGTGCTGACCATCGGCATGTATGAAACCCCAATCTGGGGCAAAAA
>CAXTKN010000157.1:0-6068 GCA_964244805.1 uncultured Aestuariivirga sp. | reverse complement strand
CATCGCCGAGATTGCGTGTGGAATAAAGATTGATAAGTCCGAGTGTCATTGCGCTGCCTGCTTCTATTGGTTCACGAAATACTGTCGCAAGAACACAGCCACTCTTAATGCTTGCTCCATTTTTCAAAATAAACTCGTCACTTCATAGGCTTAGTTAAAAATATTCAATTTTCTGGGCGCCTTTTTGGGCGGCATGTCTCTCAGTTTGAGAAGCAAAATGGGAGCAGTTCTGCGTCCCGTTGCCAGAGGTCGCGATCAACGCCCGCGCGCAATCTAAGTTATTTCAATGGGTTGGTTCATTTTGAAATCCGGCACAGCGCTTGCGACGGTGCTTGCAACTAAAAAACGACCAAACAGGAAAGCGCAAACAAATGGAAACGACTCTGCAGCTCAGTCATTCTGGGCACTCACGTCTATTGATGAATCCAACTGGACTCATAAAACGGGGACTCAAATGGTTGATGACCGCAAAGCTTGGCCTTCAACCTCTAAAATTTCGCATGCTGGGTATCGAGATTAATAATCTGACTATGTCGCAAGCATTGGAAAAAATAATAACAACTGCTCAAGGGAGTGAAAAACGATCTTTCGCTTTTGTAAATGCTGATTGTTTGAACCGAGCCATGAACAACTCAGCCTATGGCCGCGTACTATCACGCCAATCCATGGTCTTTGCAGATGGGAGTGGCATCCGCATGGCGGGCCTCATGCGCGGAATCAATGTGGTTGGCAATGTCAACGGAACCGACATGTTCCCGCTGCTGTGCAAAGAAGCATCTGAACAGGGGCTTTCGATTTTCCTGCTCGGGTCAGCACCTGGTGTCGCTGACGCGGTTGCCCACAACATGACGCAGCAATACCCAAGTTTAAAAATTGCAGGAACCCAAGACGGCTATTTCAGTGCCGGAGAAACCGAAAGAGTAATTACGAAAATCAATGCTTCGAGTGCTGATATTTTGTTGGTTGCCATGGGTGCCCCACGTCAGGAAATGTGGATTGAAACTAATCACGCACGTCTCTTTCCGAGCGTTGCCATTGGCGTGGGTGGTCTGTTTGATTTCTACAGTGGCAGAATTTCACGGGCTCCACTGTGGCTGCGCGAAACTGGTTTTGAATGGATTTGGCGTTTTCTTCAAGAGCCGTCGCGCATGTGGAGGCGTTATTTCGTTGGAAATCCGGTTTTTCTTTATCGCTGCTGGCGCGAGCAAAGAAATATGAAACGCCGACCAAAGTTCGAATGGAATACAGCAGCCGCGGGCCTCAACGCTCGGTCATTGCCTGTGAAATGGAAAATGCGGCAAAATCTATTTTCTAAGACGAAGCGTATGCTTGATGTGTGTTTAGCGTGCGCTGGTTTGTTAGCACTGACACCATTTTTTCTATTGATTGCCGCTGCGATTAAATTGGAATCGCCTGGGCCCGTTTTCTTTTCCCAAAAACGCGTTGGTCAAGGTGGCAGTCGCTTTCGCATGTGGAAGTTCCGTTCCATGTTTATTGATGCTGAAGCGCGCCGTACTGCGCTCTTGGCCCAAAGCGACCGCGATGGTTCACATTTTAAAATGAAACGCGATCCACGCGTCACGCGTGTGGGCCGCATCATTCGCCGCGCTTCAATTGATGAGTTGCCGCAATTGTTGAACGTGCTGATGGGATCAATGTCGATTGTGGGCCCACGCCCAAATCTTGAAAATGAAGTTGCAAAATATAAACTCCATGAATTTGGGCGTCTTGATGCAAAGCCTGGCATTACCTGCATTTGGCAAGTGTCGGGTCGGGCTGAAGTGCCATGGGAAAAGCAAGTTGAAATGGATCTTGACTATGTTTTCTATCCCTCAATTTCGTCAGATATCAATCTGATTTTACGAACTTTGCCAGCAATTCTATCTGGCAATGGCGCTTATTGAACAATTTTAACTGGAGATAAAAACGATGCACGCGATAATTTTTGCTGACAGAAATAGATTCGATCTAGCTCCTTTCACACAAAGCAGGCCCGTTGCCATGTTGCCCATTGGCAATAAACCGCTGATCGACATTACGATTGAAGAGCTATTCGGTGTTGGTGTCCGCACTGCAACGATACTCTCTGCCACGGGAGATCATTTCATTGAAAACCACATTGGAAGTGGAAGCAGATGGGGTATGCGCATTGATCATATTTCGTCAAATATTCCTTTCAAAAATTTGACAGCGATTGCACGTTCCATATCCGAAATAGGCGATTCTTGGATAATGGTGCGCGGCGACATGTTGCGTCCATTTGGGCTTCTGGAAGAAGCATTAAAGCGCGGGGAGACCCAGTCTTCTGCTGATATCTATACAGCATTGGGAATTGCCTTACCCAGTGGAGGTGATGCAGCCATAACTGGAATTTCTTGGGATAATGTCCAAGCAACTTGCAGGTTGCATCCTTGTTTGATTGATACACCGTCCACATATCACAGCGCAAACGTCATGGCACTCAGTGGTCTTGTACCCGGCGTGCGAACTGCGGGTCGCCCCACGCCGGATCACATTATGATAGGGGTTGGAACCAAGGTGCTGTTTGAACGGGCACCAGCGCGAACCGTTGTGATTGGAAAGAATTGCTTGATTGAAAAAGGCGTCGAGCTCGGTCCGTTTACAGTCATCGGCGATGAAGCAATAATCGACAAGGGCGCTACAATTCGGAACAGTATCATTCTGCCAGGAACCTATGTCGGTCGGGGTGTTACCATTTCAGATTCAATTGTTGATGGTGCTTACATTTACTGCGTCAAAAGGCAGGTATTGGCCAACTTTAGTGACCACCGGGTTGTTGCGGGCAATAGCTCTCCATTTTCAGCCTGACCGGCAGTTATTGTGAAAGTTCATCAAATATTCACGCTGTTCTATAGTGATTTGTTAGTGAAGCCCTGCCATGTTACCTTTAGTTGTAAAATAACATTTAAAACAATTATAGATGGTAATTTGAGCTAAAATAACATGGGAAGGATTTCAAAATGAGCGGTGGCACTTCGGTTTCGGACAGCATTTTACTTGTTGAAGACATGTTGCCCCTCACGACAGTCTATATGCAATATTTGCGAGCAATCGGATCGCCCGTGATTGCTGTCGACACGGGAGGCAAGTGCCTCGCAGAATTTGCGAAATCTCCACCGAGGGTTCTCATTTTAGACCTTGGCCTGCCAGACTCGGAAGGCTTGGGCGTTCTGACCCGCATTCGTGCAGAACACCCCCAAACGTCTGTTATTGTGATCACGAGTAACGCTTCGCTTGGAACAGCCATTGAAGCCATGCGTATGGGCGCGTTTGACTATGTTGTAAAACCCCTCAACGCCGAAAGATTATGCACAACGGTTCGCAACGCTTTGGCACGTGCGATACCCAAACAAGAAACATCGCCTGTTAATGTCGGTCAACTGCGCGATACATTTTATGGATTTTATGGTGCATCAGAACCCATGCAAATTGTCTACCGTATGATTGAAAGTGCAGCACCTTCACAGGCTACAGTATTCATCACGGGTGAAAGTGGTACAGGAAAAGAGCTTTGTGCATCTGCCATCCACAACGCAAGTGATCGCGCAAAGAAGGCCTTTGTTCCAATTAACTGTGCAGCAATTCCGCATGGACTTATGGAGTCAGAGATTTTTGGACATGTGAAAGGTGCCTTCAGTGGCGCGACTTCTGACCGCGTAGGGGCGGCGATGGAAGCAGACGGAGGAACCTTGTTCCTTGATGAAATCTGCGAAATGGAATTCGATTTGCAGGCAAAGCTGTTGCGCCTCATTCAAACAGGCACCTATCAACGCGTAGGATCCAGCAAAACTGAACACGCGAATCTACGCGTTGTCTGCGCCACAAATAGAGACCCAAAGGTTGAAGTTGAACAGGGCCGTTTCCGCGAAGATTTATATTACAGGCTCCATGTTATACCGATGCAATTACCGCCGCTGCGTGACCGGGGAGACGATATTATGCTAATTGCAAACCGATTGCTGTCGCGGTTTTCCAAGGAAGAAAATAAAGAATTCACAACTTTCTCTCCGGAAGCAGAAGATAAAATTACCAATTATAATTGGCCAGGAAATATCCGTGAATTACAGAATGCACTACGTAATGCCGTGGTTCTGAACCATGGCAAAATTGTTGAAAAAACAATGTTGCCTAATTGGATAGATGATCACAAGCCTAGGTTCCAGCCGCCGCCGAAGCAAGACGTGTCTAATAACAATATCAAATGTACCGAGACATCTACCAATTCTCGCGCTCAACTGCTTCCGCTTTGGCAGATCGAAAGAGATGCGATCATGAATGCTTTGCGCATTTGTGATGGCAACGTAACAAGGGCGGCCGCGTTTCTTGAAATTGGCGCTTCGACACTTTACCGCAAGAAAATTGAGTTTGAGGCGATGGTGATCAGGAGCGCCTAGTCTTGCTGATATCGTTGTCGCACGTTTACGGACTAACGCTTGGTTCATTTTTGATCGGCATAGTTCTATATCTGGCCCGAGATAAATGGCGTTTCCCGAAACGTGAACTTGTTTTGTCCGATAGCCAGCTGCGATTGAATGCTATTTTTAGATCTGCCTTGGACCCCGTTGTTGTTACCGATTCAAAAGGAATAATTTTAGATTGGAACAATGCCGCAATCGCCTGCTTTGGTTTCAACCGAGACCAAGCGATTGGCCGAGATTTTGCTGATCTCATTCTCCCCGAACGAAGCCGTGCCGCGCACCGGGGAGTTTTGACGCAGTACCTTGCGACTGGTGATGCAAATCTGTTGGGCAAACGGGTAGAGATTCAGGCGCTCCACTTATCAAGCAATGAAATTCCAGTTGAATTGGCACTCGGCGTGTCTCGTGGCTTGGATAATCCTGTTTTTGTGGCCTATCTGCGGAATATAGAAAAGCGATTGGAAATTGAAGCAAATCTGAAACAAGCGCTCGAAACTGCTATGGCAGCCAATCTTGCCAAAGCAAGCTTTCTGGCAGTGATGAGCCATGAAATGCGCACTCCTTTGAATGGGGTCATAGGCTGCCTCGATCTATTGGAAAACACCACGCTGGACCCTGATCAATCTGGCCTCGTGACGACGGCTATAAAATCTGGCGAAGCACTGCTTAGTCAAATTAGCGATGTGCTGGATTTTTCGAAAATGGAGGCAGGCAAAATCGATCTCGAACTTGCCCCGTTTAATGTTAGGGAACTTATCAATTCCGTAGCGAATATTTTGGAAAGCCAAGCAAAGGCAAACAACAACACAATTCAAATTACTATCGATGGCGAAGTTCCAAATTGGCTCTTTGGGGATGCCATGCGCCTGCGCCAAGTGCTGCTCAATTTTGCATCGAATGCGGTGAAATTCACAACCGATGGAACCGTTAGATTGGAAGTTAAAAAACAGGGCAGCGGCGACAATTCGGCGCGTTATCAGTTTTCCGTGGTCGATACTGGCATTGGCATTTCCCCAGAAAGCATTGAAAATCTATTCAAAGAATTTTCGATGGTTGATAACAGTTACAAACGAAGGTCGGGAGGAACAGGCTTAGGATTAGCAATCAGCAAAATTCTCGTGACAGCGATGGGCGGACAAACAGGTGTGTTGAGTAAAGTCGGAAGCGGGAGTCATTTTTGGTTTGAGCTAATTTTAGAAGCGGCTGAACCAATTAGTCAAAAGCAAACCATCGAAATTGCTGAATTTATGGCTCAGCCAAAGCAGAATAGCTTACGCATATTACTGGCAGAAGATAATCTCACAAACCAGATGGTTGCTGTGCGCATGTTAACTGCTGCTGGCCACAGTGTGAAAACAGCAATTGACGGAAAAGAAGCTCTTACGAAAATTCAATGCGAAGACTTTGATGTAATATTCATGGATATATCCATGCCTGTAATGGACGGGCTGGAGGCGGCATCTCTCATACGTGCAATGCCAGCACCCAAAAATAGGATACCGATAATTGCAATGACGGCGAATGCCGTTCTGGGTGATCGTGAACGGTTCCTCGACGCTGGCATGTCAAAATATCTTTCCAAGCCAATTCGGAAGTCTGATATTTTGGCCACTTTAGTTGATATTGAAC
>CAXTKN010000156.1:0-6113 GCA_964244805.1 uncultured Aestuariivirga sp. | reverse complement strand
GACATTTGCAAAAGCTTAATCGCTTGTTGCAGCTGCGGGGTCATGACCAGGGATTGCCCCTGCTTCATCACGAGTTTTTGCATTAATGCCATTCGAAAACCTCTGACGCGGCAATTCTAATACCAATGCTGAAGATATCCCATTAAACGCGGGGCAAAAATTATCGGCATGGTTAGAGAAGTCTTACAGGCAGCGCGCCAGATCCGCGCAAATATCTTCGGCATGTTCCAAGCCAACGGAAAGGCGGAAAACCCCTTTGCCCATATGATTAGAATATCGATCCGCTGCTGCCAAATCGTGGCGGAAGGTTGATTTTTCAATATCCTCCGTCCCGATCCAATAGATCAGGCTGCGCACATGCCCAAGGGAAACAGCATAATGCACATGCTGCAGCTTTTCGACCATCCTCTTGGCAATGCTCACGCCGTCTTCATGGGTTTGAAAATTCATCATGCCAGAGAAATTCTTCATCTGTCGTTTTGCCAATTCATGCTGTGGATGCGAGGCCAGACCCGGGTAATAAACGCGTGACACTGCAGGGTGAGATTCAAGCCATTTGGCCACCGGCAGAGCCTGTTCTTCATGCGCGCGCATGCGAATGGGCAAAGTGGTAGCGCCGCGCATGATCAGCCAAGCATTGAAGGGCGACAAGACGCCACCATAGTGGACCGCTGCTTCCATATTGATGTCTTCAAGATCAGTTTTGCGACCAAGCACGGCTCCTCCCATGGCATCGCCGTGGCCGCCAATATATTTGGTGAGGGAATGCACCACAAGATCGGCTCCCAAATCTAAAGGTCGTGTGGCAATGGGCGAAGCAAAAGTTGAATCGACAACCACATCGCGCACGCCGCGCTCATGCGCAATTTTTGCCAGAGCTGCAATATCGGCAAGCTGCATGGTGGGATTAGCTGGCGTTTCAAGCCAAAGCATTTTTGTGTTTGGTGTTATGGCAGAAGCAACAGCCGCAACGGAAGTTGTGTCGGCAAAGCTGACTTTGATTCCAAAGCGAGGCAAGCTGTCGCGCGCAAACTCAGCCACGCCTACATAATTGCTTTCTGGGAAAATGACATGATCGCCAGCACTTAATCGCGCCATGATGACGGCATGGCTGGCGGCAATTCCCGAGGCAAAACAACGGGCATCCTCGGCATTTTCCAGCTGCGCCAATTTCTGTTCCAGCTGGCGTACAGTGGGGCTGCCGGAACGGGCATAGACATAGCCTTGATAGTCACCCTCTGAACTCGCAGAAAACCCCATGATCTCGCTGGGTGCATAGGTCGATGACATGACGAGATTAGGCGAGGAAGACCGCGTGGTGGGATCAACATACTCGCCAGCGTGGATGGCGAGTGTTTCGATTTTAGGTAACCGCGTCATATCTTAAATCTTCCCATAAAGTTTCACTATGTCAGACATGGCGGGATTAGCGTGTGCCAGACCTTCAGCCACGCCACGTCTATCAGCTTCGGGGCGGTTCTGGCTCACCTTCCATTTGCCCTCAAGGGCGGTAATTTCAATTTCAATGCCTACAATGCCTTTCATTTGGCTTTGCATATAGTCGTGCGGAGCATCGCTCACGGCCCAAGGCTGCTCGCGTGATGATTCATGCTGGTTAGTGAGAACCTCAATTTGCCGCGCCAGCCACTGCGCATCATCACGAACCGATGCCTGCCCACGCGCTTGCACCATGATATAGTTCCAAGTGGGAACCACTTTTCCAGTTTCACGCTTGGTTTCGTAAAAAGAGGGGCTGATATAGTTTTGCGGGCCTTGAAAAATCACCAGCACCTGCTGGCCATTTAGGCCTTTCCATTGCTCATTGGCCTTGGCCACATGCGCCTGCAAGGTGCCAAATGGCCCGCGTACTGGATCAAAAATAAAGGGAACACCATTGGCCAACAGGCCTTCATGTCCTGTGGAGATAAGGAGGCCAAAGGGAGATGAGGTGATGAGCTGTTGCTGAACCTCTAGGCGGTCTTCGCGGTGATGGGGAGGCTGATACATGGGCCAAGCCTATCACAGATCGGGCATAGCGAAAAAGAGCCTAGATCTTGAAATCCTGCCCCAGATAATAACGCCGCACATTCTCATCGTTGACAATATCTTGCGGCGTGCCCTCGGTTAGGACATGGCCTTCATGGATGATGAGCGCACGATCGATAAGGTCGAGGGTTTCTCGTACGTTGTGATCCGTAATAAGCACCCCGATGCCCCGAGCGGTGAGCTGTCGCACCAGCTTGCGAATATCATTGATCGCAATCGGGTCAACTCCAGCGAAGGGCTCGTCAAGGAGCATATATTGGGGGGAGGCTGCAAGGGCACGGGCGATTTCGACGCGCCGACGCTCTCCACCAGAAAGCGCAACAGCCGGCGAATGCCGAAGGTGGGCGATTGAGAACTCATCATACAACTCACGCAACAAACGTTCACGTTTGGCCTTCTCGGGCTCATGTAGCTCGAGAACCGAACGCAGATTTTCTTCTACCGTGAGGCCGCGGAAAATAGAACTTTCCTGCGGCAGATAGCCAATCCCCAGACGCGCCCGCTGGTACATGGGCAATTGGGTAATGTCTTCGCCGTCCAGCTTGATTGATCCCTGATCCGCCGCAATCAAACCTGTGATCATATAGAACACGGTCGTCTTGCCAGCGCCATTAGGGCCAAGCAGGCCAACAGCCTCACCACGCCGAACCGAAAGCGACACATCTTTGACAACTGGTCGCTTGCCATAGGTTTTAGCCAACATGGTAGCAACAAGTCCGTCAGAAACCTGTTTTTCGCTTTTCCCCGCTGCTCCACGGTTGATGCCGCGGGGTGCCATCGGGGCAGTGCGAATAAATTTACCTTCGTTCTGCGTCACCTATTAAGGCCTCATTTGTCTTAATTTTGAGTGAAATTCTTTACTTTGGGATAAAAGAACCCTTCACCCGCCCGCCCGACATCTGCAAATGGTTGGTATCAAGGTCAACCACCAGCTTTTCACCTGTTAATTTGCTGTCTCCCTGAGTCACGCGCACATTGCCGGTCACTTCCAGCGTATTGGCCTGCACATTGAAAATAGCAGCACTTCCTGTAATCACCTGGCTTCTGGTTTTGATCGTCACATGACCCGTCGCGTTCACTTTATCTGTGATAGTTTTCATCGTGCCGTCAGTTTGTTTTACATCGGCTGTTGTGACAACCATCTGATCAGATTTGATGGTCTCGGAAGGCCTTGTTGAAACCACATTGCCACTGAAAATTGTCTTGTGTTCGGCATCGATGATTTCCATTTGATCAGCCTCAACCTCAACGTTGACAGCTTCTTTCGCGGCGGCTGCGCGGAGCGGCATGACAATCAAAACGATGGTCGCTAAAATTATGCCGATGTTTTTCAATGTCATTGCTTCACTCCATAATTGCTGTTCGTCTCAAAAGTGGCTTTCACATGGCCCTTAAACACAATGCGCCCGCCATAAGGGCCAACCGTCATGCCATCAGCCTCCACTGTCCCGGTGGACGTGTCAACCTTGACGGGAGTTTGTGAAACCAGACTATGATCATCCACATTCACACTGGCTGATTCCATCCGGGCTTCATAGCGGCCCTCTTCTTTCAGCGTTACCTTGCCTTGCATATTCAGGGATTTCGACTTGGAATCATATTGCGCAATGTTTGATGCAAGGGCAATGGCTCCGCCATCTTCACGGTGAAACGTTCCAGTCACAGTCTGCAAATGAACCAAATCGAGATTGGTGGTGTCTTGCGTGCCATTGACTGCGGCGAGTTCAAACGGTTGTTTGTTTTTATCAAATCCAGTGATCTTGGAGGCTTGACCACTCACCACTTTTTCGACCTTTGGCGGTGTTCCAACAACATTCACTTTAGGCGGATCAGGATTTATAAATATTGATTGCGTTAAAAACGCACCAACCACACCAAGCCCAATAATCCCCGCAGCAAGGCCAAGCAGCGGCGCAAAGCGCGCACGCGTGACGGCGCGCCGTGCGCGTCCATCAGCCGAACCATCTTTGCTTTGATCAATGGGCGAAGACATCTTCTTCAGACCAGCCCTGAAGGTCGAGTGCACAGCGAGTTGGAAGAAATTCGAAACATGATTTGGCCAGAGCCGTTCGCCCTTCACGTTCCAGCATTTGCTCTAACCTTTGCTTCAACTCATGCAGATAAACCACATCTTCGGCCGCATAAGCCTTTTGTGCATCAGTCAACGAATGGGCACCCCAATCCGAACTTTGTTGCAACTTATTCAGATCAATGCCCAACAATTCGCGTACCAACTCTTTCAAACCATGGCGGTCTGTATAAGTGCGCACCAGCTTTGAGGCAATTTTAGTGCAGAACAAAGGCGCTGTATCAACATCAATATACTGCTTGAGCACGGCCACATCAAACCGTGCAAAATGAAATATCTTCAAAACTTTTGGATTGGCCAGCAGCGCTTTCAAATTTGGCGCGTCATATTTGGTACGGTCCATCTGCACTAAAACGGCATTGCCGTCGCCCGTTGAAATCTGCACCAGACATAATTTATCACGCGCCGGTTTCAAGCCCAGAGTCTCGGTATCAATTGCAACGGAAGTGCCCGGATTAAAATCAGCAGGCAAATCCCCGCGATAAAGTTTGACAGTCATGGAAAAAAGCCACCTTTTTATTTTAAGCATTGACGTCATCAATAGACGTCAGTTCCAGTGGGCTACTTAATGGTCAAACCGGAATCATTCAAGCAGTGAATGGCAGGCACAATCAAGCTGGGTTTTTGCGAATTGCCAGACGTGATTGCAAGATCACAACAAAAAGTAGAAACAATCCACGGATCACAGATTGCCAATAGGCCGATAGCGATATCCAGCCAAGACCGTTTTCAAAATTCAGCACGTTGAAAATCAATCCCAGCAACAACACGCCAGCCAAAGTAGCTCCAACTGAGCCCACGCCACCTGTCAGCAATGTTCCTCCAACCACCACAGACGCAATCGCAAACAGCTCCCAGCCAACGCCTTCAATGGGTTGGCCCGCGCCAAACTGCGAGGCGAGGATAACCCCGGCCAAGCCCGATAATCCGCCGCTTAAAACATAAACCATGAATTTAACGCGGTCGACCGGAAGCCCCATCATCCGGCTTGCATCTTCATTGCCGCCAATAGCTAAAACAGAACGGCCCGTGCTGGTGAAGTTGAGAATGATTGAACCAATCACATAAGCCACAACAGCGATGATGGCGGGAATGGGAATATTGAAAATATCACCTTGGCCCAAATTGACAAATGTTCCGTCATAAGAAACCGAAACAGTTTGGTCATGTGCCAGCAGCAACGCCGTTCCGTTGGCGGCCAACATTGTGGCCAATGTTGCGATAAACGGTAAGATGCGCAACTTCACGATCACAAAACCATTGAGAATGCCAACGCAAAGGCCAGCGGCAATACCCACCAGCGATCCAACCAACATACCCTGGTCGCTGACCAAGGCGGATACCACGCTGCCCAATGCCGCTGTTGACCCAACCGATAGGTCAATGCCCCCTGCCATAATCACAAAGCACATGCCAAGGGCCACCAGTGCGAACATCGAATTATAACGAAGAACAGTTGATATATTGAAGAGGCCTAGAAAATTTTCATAGCGGAGCCAGCCAAATAAAATGAGCAGGGCCAGCGCAATTAAAACACCTTGGCTTGAGATTGCTGCGATGAGTGAGGTTTTTTTCATGGCTCAAGCTCTCCCATGGCGTTGTAGCCAAACAGCAATGATAATGAGCGCAGCTTTGACCAGCTTGGCCACATCATCAGGCACACCGTTAGCCAGCAATGTGTAACGCACAAGTTGAATAATGAGGGCTCCGATCAGCGTGCCTGTCACAGTCGCCCGCCCGCCACTCAGCAGCGTGCCACCAACAGCCACCGCAGCAATGGCATCAAGCTCCATGCCAAGGCCAACAAGATTGGCGTCACTCGATGAGTTGATGGCAATCACCACGAGGCCAGCAATGCCTGAACATAAGCCACTGATACAATAAACCCAGCGCTTTACGTTGGCCACTGGAACGCCAGCAAGCCGTGCGGCGCGCTCATTGCCGCCGATGGCTAAAATCTGTCTTCCAAACAATGACC
>CAXTKN010000155.1:0-6117 GCA_964244805.1 uncultured Aestuariivirga sp. | reverse complement strand
CGCAAAGCCATTTGACCAGTGCCCGCACGACGATCGCTGCCGATTGCGCCTATGCGTTCATGAGCACGTATGGCCAAACTGGCCAATGCCAACTGCAAAATTTGGGCACGGTCTTTTTTAGATTCAGTGGCGAGGTGCGATTTGAAATCCATGCGCGGACCAATGTTTGACCAGAGCCATAATGTATTTGCGGCTTCCCACTCGTTTTCGCGGATGAAAACTTGGTCAGACTTTGAGCTTTTGTGCCAATCAATGCGTTGGGTTGAATCGCCAAAACTATAATGGCGGTAGGCCCAGAAGTTTTCACCCGGCCCAGCGCGCTTGCGGCCATGCACACCCAGCATCACTGTGGCAGCCACGCGCTCGGCCTTCACCAATAATTGTGGAAGCTTTTGCGAAAGCGTTTCGGCTCTTTGGCTGGTGTTATGGGGTGCCGCTTGCGCCATTGGGTTTATGCGAGGGTTTGCGCCAAATGGGCGATCACATTCTGCACCGTTACCCCGTCAGCGCGGGCCGAGAAGTTCAGCGCCATCCGGTGTTTAAAGACGGGTTCCAGCAGCGCAATTACATCTTCAACCGAAGGCGAAAGGCGTCCCTGCAACATGGCGCGGGCTTTAGCACAGAGCATCAAGGCCTGAGCGGCGCGTGGCGATGGGCCCCAGGCCACATTATCATTGACCATTTTGCTAGCATCAGCACTTGGCCTTGCGGCGCGGACGACTTTAAGGATCGCATCTGTCACTTGCTCACCCACAGGAATATCGCGGGTGAGTTTCTGCGCGGTCATTAAATCAGCCGTCGACAGCACGGCTACGGGTTGGGTTTCTTCATTGCCAGTGGTGGCAAACAGCATGCGGCGTTCGGCATCGAGTGGTGGATAGGAAATGTCAACTTGTACTAGGAAGCGATCAAGCTGAGCTTCTGGCAGCGGATATGTGCCTTCTTGTTCAATCGGGTTTTGCGTGGCCAGCACGTGGAACGGTTGCGGCAGATCGTGGCGCTCGCCAGCCACCGTCACGTGGTGTTCCTGCATCGATTGGAGCAAAGCTGACTGAGTACGGGGGCTGGCGCGGTTGATTTCGTCGGCCATCAGCAATTGGCAAAACACGGGGCCTGGCACGAAGCGGAAGGCGCGTTTGCCGTTTACTTCATCAAGAACTTCGGAACCCAAAATGTCAGCCGGCATTAAATCGGGTGTGAACTGCACGCGCTTTTCGTTAAGGCCCAAGACGGTGCCCAGGGACGTTGCGAGCTTGGTCTTGGCAAGGCCTGGGGCGCCTACAATCAAAGCGTGGCCGCCTGCGAGTATGGCGATCATGGCCAATTCGATCACGTCATTCTGGCCAAATACGACATCATTCAGTGCGGATTTTGCGGCCTGCAATTTGGCGCTTGTAACATCATATTCATTCACCGATTTAGCTTTTGCCATCTGTCTTCCTAATTCATTTATCTTTACAATCACGCCTAAGAATGGCGCAATCATGTCAACCGCTTTTTGCGACTCAATTTCGAAATATCTGTATAGATTGGAACAATGACGACTGCGAGTGATGTCAGCAATCCGCTGAAAGGTTTAAATGATGTGGTTAAGGCGAAAGGCCTTCCACCTGTAGAGCTTTGGAACCCGCCTTTTTGCGGCGATATTGATATGCGCATCGCGCAAGATGGCTTGTGGTATTATATGAACTCGCCCATTGGCCGCAAACCGCTGATGACATCATTTGCATCAATTTTGCGTATGGATGCCGACGGTAAGTATTATCTGGTTACGCCTGTGGAGAAGTGCGGCATTGTTGTGGACGATGCACCATTTGTGGCAATCCGCATGAGTGTTTCGGGTGGGGCCAGAGATCAGCTGATTACATTTGAGACCAATGTGGATGATGAGATTGTGCTTGGCCCAGAACATCCGATGCGGGTGGCTGAGGAAGTGGGAACGGGTGGTCTGAAACCATATGTTTTGGTGCGGCGGAATTTAGAAGCCTTGGTTTCTCGGGCGTTGTTTTATGATCTCGTGGCACTAGGTGTGACCGAAGGCGAATGGTTTGGCGTTTGGTCTTCTGGGGTGTTTTATCCGATGCAGAAGGCAGATGAAATTGACTGAGTTTTCAATTGATGATTTTAAGGCGCGGGCTGCAAAGCATTTGCTAGTAGAACCGCCGTTAGATTGGAATCGTTCGGATGATGACATGAATGAGCGGGCGCGGATGATACCGGATGGAACGGTAACAAAAGCTGCGTCGGTTCTCATTCCAATTATCCTCCGCGAAGCCGGACCAAGCGTCATGCTGACCCAGCGTACACCGCATTTGACGAGTCATGGTGGCCAAATTGCTTTTCCAGGGGGGCGGCAGGATTCGGGCGAAACAGCATTGGCTGCGGCGCTGAGAGAGGCGATGGAGGAAGTGGGGTTGGCGGCAGAGTTTATTTCACCGCTCGGTTATCTCGACGGCTATCTAACAATCACCCGATATATGGTGACGCCCGTAGTGGCGTTGGTGCGTGAGGGTTTTAATCTGCAGGCCCACGCCCATGAAGTAGATGATATATTTGAAGTGCCTCTTTCGTTTCTGATGAACCCGCAAAACCGCCAAACTCAGTCTCGCGAATGGAAAGGCATGGTGCGGCATTTTTATGTTTATCCGCATGGCGAGAGATATATTTGGGGGGCGACGGCTGGCATGATAAAGAATTTATATGACCGTCTCTATGAAACGCCTTCCTAGTCTTCGCAAAGCTGCATGGCTGAACGAACCGCGCTTGCAAGAGGTGATGGCTGTGATTACGCGTGGTGGTGGAGAAGTGCGTGTGGCTGGAGGTGCAGTGCGCAACGCTTTGCTAGGCGTGCCGATTGCTGATGTTGATCTTGCGACAACGATGTTGCCGCAAGATGTGGTGCGCGTTTGTAAGGCTGCTGGCTTTGGCGTTCATCCCACTGGATATGAACACGGCACGGTGACGGTGGTGAATGAGGCCTTGCCATTTGAAGTGACAACTTTGCGCCGTGACGTGGAGACGGATGGCAGGCGGGCGGTAGTGGCATTCACGACTGACTGGGCCGAGGATGCGATGCGCCGCGACTTTACGATGAATGCGATGTATTGTAATGCGGCTGGAAAAATATATGATTTTACAGATGGTTATGTGGATTTACTGAGAAATAGAATCAGGTTCGTTGGTGACGCGAATATGCGCATCAAGGAAGATTATTTGCGTATCTTGAGGTTCTTTCGTTTTCATGCACGGTTTGGAATAGGGGCCGCTGACAAGGCTGGGTTGGCGGCTTGTGCTAAGCTGAAATCTGGTTTGAAGAAGATTTCGGCAGAACGGATTCGCCAAGAAATTTTCAAACTTTTGGTGGCACCGCGTGCTGTGCCGACGTTGAAAATTATGGCGTCGTCGGGTGTGTTGAAAATAATTATTCCGTATACAGATGATTGGCGATTGATTGGTCGCATGCCGGATGATGCGGTGTTGCGGCTTTATGCTTTGGCCGAGAAGCCACAAGATTTGAAAAATATTCTGCGGCTTTCAAATATTGAAGCGCAGCGCATTGAGGAGCTTGCTGCTGCACCTTATCTTTCGCCACAGCTTAAAGCCCAAGAACAGCGGGCGATGCTTTATCATTTGGGTGCGCAAGCCTGGGCAGATTCTGTAGAGTTAAGTTGGGCCAAGGGCAGAGCTTCGAAACAGGATTCAAGATGGCAAGCGCTGCTGGATTTGCCCAAGCGTTGGCCTGTTCCGAAACTGCCGATTAATGGTCAAGATATGTTGGAAGCTGGCATTGCTTCTGGCCCCTATATGGGCGAAGTGTTGCGCAGTTTAGAAGACTGGTGGGTGGCGCGTGATTTTGTGGCCAGCCGTGAAGAATTATTGGAGCGCCTAAAAAATGATGCCTGATCCGACAGATATTATTGTGATGAAAACCACGGGCAAAACTGCGCCCAAGAAAGAAAAGGGCACAGCTGATAAGACCAAGCTGATTAAAGGTTCCTACAAAACCAGCACGTGGAACCATTTCAGTTCGGATGATGGCCGCTTGTTCAGCGGCATTTGGGAATCAACGCCAGGCACTGTGAAATGCGATTATCTTGAGTGGGAGTTCTGCCACTTCATTCAAGGTGAAGCGGTGTTGACGCGTGAAGATGGCAAAAAATGGCGATTGAAACGCGGAGATGCGTTTATCATTCCGGCGGGGTTCAGGGGCACATGGCAAACGGTGCGCAAGGTTAAAAAGCATTACGTTATTTTGATGCCCGAGGGATGATGGTGAAACGCGTTCTCATAACCGGTGCCGCCAAACGCATCGGCCGCCAGATTGCGCTGGATTTGGCGGATGATGGCTTTGATGTTGTGGTGCATTACAATGGCTCTGCGAATGAAGCTGCCGATGTTGTAAAACTCATACACGCCAAAGGGCGGAATGCTGTGGCTGTGCAGGGCAATTTGGCTGATGTGGACATTGGCGAGAAGCTTATGTCTAAGGCTGTTGAGGCGCTTGGGCCGCTTACAGCATTGATCAACAATGCTTCAATGTTTGAGTTTGACCGCCTCGGCGATCTTCATGCAACGACGTGGCAAAGCCATATGGATGTGAATTTGCGAGCACCCGTCATGTTGGCGCAAGCTTTTGCAAAGCAACTTCCAGACGGCGAAAATGGTAATATTATCAATCTGATAGATCAACGTGTGTGGCGACTTAATCCGCTCTTCTTTTCTTACACGATTGCAAAATCGGGATTGTGGACGGCCACGCGCACCATGGCGCAAGCTTTGGCGCCGCGCATCCGGGTGAATGCGATTGGCCCCGGGCCAGCCCTTCCTTCCTCACGCATGGGTGATGAAGATTTTGCAAAGCAGGAAAGTTTGACGCTGCTCGAACGTGGCACGTCGCCAGCGGAGATCAGCCAGACTGTTAAGTTCATATTATCGCAACCAGCGCTGACTGGCCAAATGATCGCCCTTGATGGTGGTCAACACTTAGTTTGGAAAACAGCAGACGTTGTTGAGGTGAAAGAATGAGCGGCCCCAAGATTACCCATCACGTGGCCAGCGCATCCAGCCGCCTGCGCCATGTGTTTGTGCGCGACTTAGAAGTGATGGCGCTGATCGGCATTTATGATCATGAGAAGGTCAATCCACAACGCATCATCGTGAACATTGATCTTTCAGTGCATGAAGCTGAAGGGCCAATTACCGATGAAATCAGCCATGTGGTTTCTTATGAGATCATTGCCAAGAAGGTTGAAACGATTGTGGCCGAGGGCCATGTGAATTTGGTGGAGACATTGGCGGAGCGGTTTGCTGAATCTTGCTTGAAGGATAAGCGCGTGGCGGCGGCACGGGTTCGGATTGAGAAGCCTGATATTATTCCGAATGCGCGGAGCGTGGGTGTGGAGATTGAGCGGGGGCGGTGAGGGGGCATGAACTCCAACACCCAGTATATTGCAGTCAATTGAAACTTGCACTATTTCATTTTAATAATGAGTGATAATCGGACTGTTAATCAATTGAGCGCTCTTTCTGCAGGTCGAGTGATTCTGGGATTTATTATTGCGCCTTTGGTGGCCGCACTCTTGCTCGCCGCTCTTGTGCCTCTCTATGCAGGTTTGCACAGCCTGCCCGAAAGAATTTTCCGAACATTACCTCTTTATTTGGTTGTTGGTGGCTATGTGCCAACGATTATCTTTGGCATTCCTGCATACTTCCTGCTTCGTAAACGATTGCGACCAACAGCAGTGAACTGCGCTCTAATTGGGGCAGCTGTGGCTATTGCGCCATGGTTTATTTTGAGGTTGGTAACTCCACTACCTAACGAAGCTTTTAGTGGTGGTCATGTGACTGTCCTCCATCAGTATTACACTTTTTGGGGCTGGTTAGATCTTGCGACAAATGTTGGCTATTTGTTTTTGCTCGGCGCATTTGCTGGTTTTGTGTTTTGGTTCGTCGCTGCATTCAGGCCCGGCAAAACACGATAATTCCGGAGATAGTTAAGTATAGTGTTTCGGTATTTTTCTGCCATCACTTGCCATCACTTGCCATCTCTGATATCAACAGTACATGCCAGAACCTCAACTTTCCGTTCGATCTTCCAAAGCTCTCAAGCTTGCGCAT
>CAXTKN010000154.1:0-6191 GCA_964244805.1 uncultured Aestuariivirga sp. | reverse complement strand
CCCCGGTCAGGGTGGGGGGACGGTTATCTCAGGTGGATGTGGCGGGCTGGTAGCCCGACAATTCGAAGAGCTAGATTTCGTCCCCGATTCAATTTAGCTGTCAAGTTAAATGCTATTTTCAAAATTAAATTTTTTGTAATTTGTAAATGTTTTCTAATCTGGCACCTCTGAGGGGTCAATCATGATTGGCAACAGGTTTAGGTGGGTTGTGCTCCCCCAGCAGGCGGTCATTTTTATAGCGTATGTGACCGCGACTAGCGATCTGCTCGATCTGTTGTGACTGGGCGATTCCAGCCGGGGGCGAGCTGCTTCCAGTCGCAGTGGGCCGGTGGAGTCCTATCCCTCCATCGGCCTTTTTTATTTTTGTAAAGACTTATGCTGTCGAGGCCTTCGTCCGCATCATGCTCAACACCAAGGGCAGCGCCCCGATAACCAAACCGCCGATGCCAATGACCAGCGTGATGTTATCAAAAGTCGGGATTGAGTAGATGCCAATGAAGGTCATGAATGCGGCACCGATGAAGGGCCAGACCACGTGCGATAATGCGCCTACGAAATTATTGCTCAGCATTTTGCGGTAATGCCACGCGCAGGCATAACCAGCCAGACTCATGTAAAAGCAAATCTGAATGCCGATGGCGAGGATGGAGCTTTGCAGAATGGCGTTCACTGACGGCATGTAGGATGATGCAAACAACAAGACCACGCCCAAGCCCCAGATCATCAATGTGGCCACAAAAGGTGTTTGCCATTCGGGGTGAATTTTGCCGTAGCGTGGATGCAACATTTCATCACGCGACATTGAAAACATGGTGCGGCTGAATTGCAGGATTTGGGTTTCAATGGTGCCGATTGTCGAAAGAATTGTCGACAGCACGGCAAGATAGCTCCATGGGGCAGGGAATAATTTATCGGCCACTGCATAAAGCACATTAGTGTTGGCCTTGGCGATTTCATCATCGGTGAGCACGATCAACACCACCACCATCATGATGATAAAGAACAAAATCAGATTGATCATGGCCCAAAATGCGCCACGCCCTGCTGGGGCTGGGTCTCCTTCTTTGGTTTCTTCGCCCAAATTCATCGTTACATCCCAACCCCAATAGAAGAAGATGGCAGTCAATGACCCAGTGGCGAAAGTTTGTGGTGTGAATGAAAATGGCGAGACCCAGCTCCAACTTGGCATATGAGCTGGATTGTTCCAGAAGTGATAAAATGCTGCTATTATGATGGCGAGAACGATGATCGTTTCAATAATCGTCAGCGTTACCTGTGCATAACTTGCGTGTTTGATACCCTTCGTCACGACGGCAGTTACGACCGTCAACCAGAGTGCTGAAACAAACGTTACCCAGCCCGTGCTTTCCACAAAATCGGGCGAGATCAAATTCATGATCGAGAGAATTTTCAGTGTGGATGTAGCAGCTGGAATAGTGGCAGATACCATGAAAACAACCGAAGCGACCAGAAGGCCCCAGCCTGCAAAGAAACCTAAGTTGCGGCCAAACACGCTGCCCACCCAAGCGAATGTTGCGCCAGCATTTGGCGACATTTTGTTGAGGTTTGAAAATGCCAGCATCAAGCCAAACATGATGAGGCCGCAATATAAAATACTACCCACTGATAACACGCCAACAGCGGCAACGATGGTTGCAGTGGTCACCGCAACGCTGAAGGCGGGCGCTGTGCCTGCAACTCCCATGACGGCGGATTCTAATGTACCCAAGGCACCTTTGGCTAAGCCTGCTTGTTCTGACATGTTTTGCATATCCCCGCTGTATTTTTCTGGCAGACTATCAGCGCATGCAAAAAATGGAAGAACTGAAAACGGACTGGGGATAACATAGTACGCTTAGGCAGTTATAAAAACGCGTTGTTCTTACGAATAGCGGGAGCACTTGGCCGCGGGATGTGCGATGCTCAATCGGCCAGATGTTTGCATTAACGTCGGATGATTTAAGAAATCATTCTCTCATCTATTTGGATGACGACAGCGAAGATGTTAAGTCAATAGACATATCATGCAAGTCGAGTGTGTAGCAGGTTTCTCCCCGTGACCGTGCTTGGCTTGCGCTCTGTTCTGGTGTTCAGAGTTGAAGCTGAACCCCGGTAATCTGCAGATGGCCAAGGGCCGCGCGTGACCCCCTCGTCGTGTGGGGCCCTTAGCTATCAATTATCATAATAAGTTCAAAATTAATCTTTTGACCTCTCATCCATTTGGATGACGACATTTTTTTCATTCAGTGTTCAATCAAATTGTGAGTTGGCGTGTATCTATGGTTTCTCCCTCGGATCGTGCCCAGTCCACACTCAATTCCAGTGACCAGTTTTAAAGCTGGTTTTTGGAATTCTGCAGATGGCTCAGGGCCGCGCGCGGGACGCCCCCTCCGTGCGTGTGGCCCTTTGCTATTGCAATAAAAATTCCTCTCCTTCACTAACCCCGCTTAATTTTTTTGTTCGTCACCTAAATGAATGACGACTGTTTTAAAATAGTCGTTCAATTGTACCGGGGGGCCAACAGCAAGTTTTGTACACACTTCTGCGTTCAGCAGAGTGGTGATGCGCAATTAAAGTGCAAAGGATGCCGCGATGAAAAACTACAACAGTTTTAAAAACTATGTCACGAAAACAGTGTTTGATCCGGATCGCCAAGAATTTGAAGAACGCCGGATCGAGCAAGAAAATTACGAAGATTCTCCACTCAAAATTCAAGAAGCGCCATTAGCTTTGGCTTTTATGGTCGTCGGTCTTCAGCGTTCCACAAAACATAAACAGCGCTACTAAAAAAATAGTATTTTCTGACATGGGAGTCGGCAATGATGAATTGGCGGTCGCATAGCCTTTTGCTTTTAGCCTCTTTCATTTGGGGTTTCAGCAATGTATCGCAACAGAATATTCTTCAATTTCTGGGGCCCATAACGACGGTTGGTCTTCGCTGTTTGCTCGCCACTATTGTGGTTCTGCCATTTGCGTGGAATGCCAAAGGAAGTTTTTCACGCATTCGATATTCAGGCAAATTGCTGGCGGTAGTAACCGCTGCAACTTTTGGCCTCGGGGTGGTCCTTGCGCAAATCGGCATAGGTTACACCACAGTCATCAACACCAGTTTCTTCATCAACACTTGGACAGTGATCACGCCGATCTGTATTTGGATTTTGCAAAGGGTAAAACCTGGAAAATTCACGTTTCTTGCCGCCGGCATCACGCTGGCTGGCACGTTTTTAATGACAGGCGGCACGCTAAGCGCGCTAACGATTGGCGATGTGTTGTGCCTTTTGGCGGCTTTTGTGTATTCGATCTGGGCAATATGTCTCACGGAGTTTGTTAGGAAATTTGATGGAGCTCTTTTGATTTCATTGTTTCAATTTCTTGTCACGGGCGCAGTTTGCTTGATACTTGGCATATGGACTGAGCCTTTTAACTGGCAGACACTGCCCAATGCCGTTCCAGATCTTTTAATTTTGGGCGTGCTCTCAACCGGCTTTGGGTATGTGCTGCAAGCTGTCGCTCAGACAAAAGTTTCAGCTTCTGTATCAGCAGTTATCTTGAGTATGGAAGCCATTTTTGGTGCCTTGGGAGGCGTATTGTTTCTTGGCGAAAATTTCACCACGCTCAGTTTTCTAGGTGCAGCTTTGATATTCGGTGGGGTCGTTTTGGTTCAAACGACTTGTGAATCCGAAGTGCTCACGCGCCAACAATCGCTGTTAAGAGCGCGCAAGCCGTATCCTGTCTGACGGTCTAAAAACAGAAAAATACGATAAAAATTTGATTTTATGCTTTTTTACGAAAGAAGCTTGGCAGCTTGGCTTCGCCAGCATCGGCGAGTCTGCGAGCGATGGAGGTAGCTTTTTCCATTTGGCCCTTTTCGAGAGCAGTCGTTGCGCTATTGCTCATTTCGGTGAGCGTGGAGATGGCGGCAAAAAGCCTGCCTGTGGGTGCTGTGTCAGCCAATGATTTAACCTTTCTTAAAGCGTTGGCGCCTGCGGCTCCAAAGCTTTCCCCCTCAAACGAAAACAACTCAACTGGTGCTAACTTAACCGACATCATTTAACTCCACTCACAAACTTAGATCATTTCAACTTGGAGCGTTAACGTTAAAGACGCGTTAAAGGTGGGCGCTTGTGTGAACAGATTGCGACTGGCTATAAGGCTGTAACAGATTCTTAAAAGGGCGCGCCATGGCTGGTCATTCACAATTTAAAAATATCATGTTCCGCAAAGGCAAGCAGGACAAGATGCGCTCCAAAATATTCTCGAAACTGGCCCGCGAAATCACGGTGGCGGCCAAAGTCGGCGTGCCTGATCCATCGGCCAATGCGC
The DNA here is from genome assembly GCA_964244805.1 of uncultured Aestuariivirga sp. Lineage (GTDB taxonomy): Bacteria > Pseudomonadota > Alphaproteobacteria > Rhizobiales > Aestuariivirgaceae > Aestuariivirga. The sequence continues at coordinate 1,868 of CAXTKN010000154.1, read as the reverse complement.
GTTTGCGCCTGGCCATTCAAAACGCCCGGGCTGAAAATTTGCCCAAAGACAATATCGAACGGGCAATCAAAAAAGCCGCAGGTACTGAAGGCGGCAATTTTGATAATGTGCGCTATGAAGGTTATGGCCCTGGTGGTGTGGCCATCATCGTTGAAGCGCTGACTGATAATCGCAACCGCACGGCTTCCAATGTGCGTTCACATTTCACCAAGCTCGCTGGCCATATGGGCGAAACCAACTCTGTTTCATTCATGTTCGCACGGGTCGGTGAAATTACCTATTTGTCTGCGAAAATTTCCGCTGATGCAATTATGGATGCGGCCATTGAAGCAGGCGCTGATGATGTGACATCAGATGAAACTTCACATGTTATCACCTGCGCATTCGAAAACATTGGCGAAGTTTCCTCGGCACTCGCTGTAAAATTTGGTGAGGCCGAGAGCATCAAGATTGTGTGGAAGCCGAATGTGATGGCACCCATTACAGAAATTGAAAAAGCTGAAACACTGATGAAACTTCTCGATTTGCTGAATGAAGAAGATGACGTGCAGATGGTTTTCACCAATGCTGATATGTCGGATGAAATTGCAGCGACACTTAATCCGGAAGAATGAACAAAGTTCGGATCATCGGCATAGACCCTGGCCTTCGGCATACGGGCTGGGGGATTATTGAAGCGGAGGGCAATAGGCTTTCCTATGTGGCTGATGGGGCAGTGCATTCGGTGAATGAAGATGATCTGGCTACAAGATTGTTGCAGATTCATCAGCAAGTGCTAGCGATATTAAATGAGTTCAAACCAGATGAAGCCGCGATTGAAGAAACTTTCGTCAACAAAGATGCACGCGCCACTTTGAAACTGGGACAGGCGCGCGGCGTGGTGATGTTGGCGCCGGTGTTGATGAAGATTGGGGTTTCCGAATATGCGCCAAATGTGATCAAGAAAACCGTGGTGGGTGCTGGGCATGCCGAGAAGGAACAGGTGAAGCATATGGTGAAACTGCTGTTGCCGCGCGCTGTGATGAAAACGGCGGATTCGGTTGATGCATTGGCGATTGCCATTTGCCATGCGCATCACAGAGGGGCGAGGAAGCTGGCGGAGATATTGGAGCGTTCTTGACTTGTTCACTTTTGATTGGTAGCTCAATTACAGCCATATCGTCATGCCCGCGCAGGCGGGCATCTGCGTTTGGTCAAGGAAACAGAGATTCCCGCCTTCGCGGGAATGACGAAATAGTGGCAAAGTGCATCCATGATCGGCAAGCTTAAAGGCAGAATAGACTCGACTGGGCCAGATTGGGTTATGGTTGATGTGGGCGGGGTTTGTTATTTTGTTTCTTGCTCGTCCAATACTTTGCGGGCGCTATCGCCAGTTGGTGAGTTTGGCGAGGTGCATACCGAGATGTTGGTGAGCCAAGATAATATTCGCCTCGTTGGTTTTGCCACGATTTTAGAGCGTGATTGGTTCAGGCTTTTGCAGACGGTACAGGGGGTGGGAACGCGGGTGGCGCTGGGCATTCTTTCAACGCTGTCACCATCAGAAGTGGGCAATGCTATTGCGCTTCAGGACAAGGCGATGATTTCGCGCTCACCCGGTGTTGGCAAGAAATTGGCGGAGCGGATTGTGTTGGAGCTGAAAGATAAGGTTCCGGCTTTTGCTGTTTCTGAGCTGGGGCAAGTGGCAAGTGAGTTGTCGTCACCACGGCCGACGGCGACGACGGATGCGGTTTCGGCTTTGGTTAATCTGGGTTATGGGCAATCTCAAGCGGCGATGGCGGTCTCTCAAGCGATCAAGAAAAACGGAGATGATCAGCCTACGGAGCAATTGATCAGACGGGCGCTGAAAGAGTTGGCGCTGGGATGAGCAG
>CAXTKN010000153.1:0-6250 GCA_964244805.1 uncultured Aestuariivirga sp. | reverse complement strand
CCAGCAATCGCAGCCTGCATGACCAATATGCCATGCGACTTCTTCATTATTGGAATCAGTCAAAGCGCGCTGAGACGAGCATTGCGGCACAAACAAGAATTTTGATTTCACTTGCAACGCATGGCCAGACGATTGCACGGCGTTGTGAGACTTCTATTCAGGCTGTTTATTTTGAGATTGTTGCGCATGAATTGAAAATGTTGCTCAAGTTGAGCGCACGGGATTCAGAACAAAATTTAGATAAGGCTATTGCATTACTCTATTGCTTGAATGGCTTTCAAGGCCTGGGGCATTTACGTGAATTGGCTTATGAACTGATTGAACGCAATCTCGACCGCGTGATTTTGGCAGATGGCGGCCATGTGTCTCGTAGCGCTCGAAGCCTGATTGTTCTTCTGGAACGTGTCATTCCATTGCAACTGACCCAAACACCAATCATGCCGCCCTCGCTTTCGCGCGCAGTGGAAAATGGATTGGCGATGCTTCAACTATTGCAATGCGCTGAGGGCGAACTGACTGGTTTGATAAATGAGAATTATGATGTTCAGCGGTTGCAGCGATTATTTGGTGTCGGGCAAATTGAAATTCCAAAACTCAATTTTGCACCTCAATCGAACTTTGCCCACATTGATCATGAAAAGGCAATACTGATTGCCGACACTTCAGTGAAACTTGGTCTTGATTTCTCCGACGGAAAACAGAAGATCATGCAGACGCAGAGCTTAAGAAACGGACATACGAGTCCTGCCATTATGCAGAGCGCACCGCAAGGCACGGTGTTGATGATGCAAAATGCTAATCAAAAACGAACCTGCTTCCTTTCTGCTGATGGTCTTGACCTTCGCATTGAAGATGAATTTGGCGTCAACGTCGAAGCTGAGATTTTGATCCAGGTATCACCCGGCATCCGGCTATCATCTCTGATGGAGGGACAGGCCGTGATGTTTGTTCTACCCGATCATTCGGTTTGGCATCTGAAGCAGCGCGGTGGAACCGTGCATATTCGCCAATCAAATATGCAATCCGAAATTCTAATTCAACGCGATGGCAATACGCAGCAGAGCAAGATTAACTGGTCGCTCAAAAAACAGGCAAAAACCGTTAAGAGCCCGCGTAAAAAGCCAGGTTTTGAAACAGGGCTGTTGTTTTGAAAAACGGGGTTTAATCGGCAAGTGCCTTAGGCTATGGCATCGCCATGACCGAAAAACCAATCAAACGCGCGCTGCTATCTGTTTCCGATAAGACTGGATTATTGCCTTTTGCAACAGTTTTGAGCGAGCTTGGCATTGAACTCATTTCAACGGGTGGGACGGCTTTGGCGCTGCGTGCGGCTGGGCTGAACGTGAAAGATGTGTCCGAAGTTACAAGATTTCCAGAAATCATGGATGGCCGGGTGAAAACGCTGCACCCGAAAATTCACGGTGGTCTCTTGAATATTCGCGCCAACACCGAACATCAGAGTGCAAAATCCAAAAATGGAATTGAAAATATCGATTTGCTGGTGGTGAATCTTTATCCTTTTGAGGCGACCATTGCCAAGGGTGCAAAGTGGGCTGATGCCATTGAAAATATTGACGTGGGCGGCCCAGCGATGATCCGCGCTGCGGCAAAAAACCATGGTGATGTAACAGTTGTTGTTGATCCATCCGATTATGATTTGATTATTGCCGAGCTGAAACAAAATGGCGCTGCAACAGTGATCGGCACACGAAAGAAACTTGCGGCAAAGGCTTTTGCTAGAACGGCTGCCTATGACAGCGCGATAGCTGGTTGGTTCAACAAACAATTGGGCGAGACGACCCCAGATTATTTCACGCTTGGTGGCAAGCTTCATCAATCACTACGTTATGGCGAAAATCCACATCAACATGCAGCCGTTTATAAAACCAATGACGGGCGCACAGGCATTGTCGATGCCGAACAGCTTCAAGGTAAAGAGCTATCTTACAACAATATCAATGATGCCGATGCTGCTCTCGAAATGATCCGCGAATTTGGCGGATCTGAGCAAGCGGCATGTGTGATCGTAAAACATGCCAATCCTTGCGGTGTCGCCTTAGGGGCGACATCGGTTGAAGCTTATCTCAAAGCATTAGCCTGCGATTCTACCAGCGCGTTTGGGGGCATTTTGGCTTTTAACCGCGAGCTTGACGGCAAGACAGCGGAAGAAATTTCGAAGCTGTTTACCGAAGTGATTATAGCACCCAGTGCAGATGATGCCGCGCGGAGCATTCTTTCTGCAAAAAAGAATTTGCGGCTGTTACTGATTGCAGATTTAGCAAGCTCAAGCGCTAAGGCCACACTTGTTAAATCCATTTCAGGTGGGTTGTTGGTTCAAAGCTCAGATAGTATTTCGGATATGGAATTAAAGGTTGTCAGCAAACGTCAACCGAGCACACAGGAAATGTCTGATATGCTCTTTGCGTTCAAAGTCGCAAAGCACGTGAAGTCCAATGCCATTGTGTTTGCGCAAAATGGAACCACAGTGGGCATTGGGGCTGGACAAATGTCGCGGATTGATTCAACGCGCATTGCCGTGCGGAAAAGCCTCGACGCGGCAACCGCATTGGGTTTAAAAACGCCGCTCGTTAAGGGTGCCGTTTTGGCCTCAGACGCCTTCTTCCCATTTGCTGATGGCATAGAGGCAGCAGCCGAAGCTGGCGCCACGGCGATCATTCAGCCAGGCGGCGCAATGCGTGACGATGAAGTGATCAAGGCCGCAGACGCTGCGGGCCTCGCCATGGTGTTTACTGGTGTTCGTCACTTCCGCCATTAAGCTGGATTAGAACTTCCCAATGGCGTTGATGAAGATGCCTTGATCATCGGCTTCAATGTGGCTGAGATCATCTGAGAAGTGGCCGAAGTTATAGCCAATGCCCATTTTGAAATTATCGCCAAAGTGACGATAGATGGCAGCAAGCGCGCCAAAATCGGTGCTTTGTGATGACGGTGACCAGAGCACACGGCCCTCAACCAAAGCATCCCAGTTTTTGACGACATGCATATCAAGGCGCAGAATGCCGAGATGGGCGGAGCTATCTTGCCAAGTCGAACCAGCGGCACGGTCCTTGGTGCTGCCAAAGCGGAAGCCATATTTGCCGCCGATGGTGAAGATATTATTCAGATCATAGCTGGCATCTGCCGAAAGAATATTACTCATCTGCGATGGGCCATTTGTCGTACCACCCACGCTGATTTGATCAGCACCCGGCAGATCATAAACATAAGTGTATTTGAACAACGCGTTCAAACGGTCATTGTCGACGGGCCGGTAGGCAAAGCCAATGCCGCCTTCAACATAGGTGCCATTGCGGGTGGTTGTTGTGGCCTCAGAGACCACTGCATTGAGATTACCAATCATGCGCCAATCATCAGAGGTCTTAAAGCCAAAGCCAGTTGAGAGCAGATAGGAGTTCAGATCACGGGTGTGATCTTGGGAGTTCTCAAAACGGGCTTCAGCCTTGGCATGGGCATCAAAGCCAGCTTCCGTATGATAGCCAACACTGCCGGAAAAGGCTTTGCGATCAAAGTCACTGTTCTTCAGATTTGTCGTAGTGTTGATTGTATCATCCCAAATAGTGCCGACTTCAACACCGCCACCTAATGTCCATTCGGGTGCAGGGGTATATTTCACACCATAGGTTTGGGCCAGCGAGCGGCGGGGTCCAAAGGGATTGGTGTTTTCTTCGACAAACACTGAAAGCTCTTCACTATAAGCATGATGAGCCCCGGCCACGAACTTACCTGTCGTATCATCGCTGACAATGCGCGTGAGGTCACCACTTGCATCCTGAGTTGGATCAAGCGCATAACCAAAATAATAGCGGTCATCGGCGGTGGGCTTATAGTTGAGCAGTGCTTTGGCACCAATGCCACCATCACCAATTGAACCTTCTCCCGAAAGATCAAGTTTTTCAGCCAATTTGGTTTCAAAACCAACACCCACACGGTTATTGGTCTTACGGTTGCCTGTGCTGGCCACTGTGCCTTGGCCAAAGAGATAGGCTTTATGGTCACCATTATATTGATAAGTGAGCTTGGCTCCTACATCCGTGCGGTCACCATTATCAGTGCCAAGGGGCACTTGGTGCAGGGATTGCTTAACACCAGGTGCAATCGACCAATGCTCATCCAATTGCACTTTGGCTTGGGCATTGACCACATTTTCATGGCGCCCATCGGCTGTATAATGATCATCAACAGAGGCTTCAGCGCTTAATGTTTCGTTAGCAATGATGCTGCCTTTGAGGCCCCAATTGGTTTCATCTTGAGTGGCTTGCTTGCTGAGCGAGGCAAAGCCTTTATCGGCGCGGTTGTAATAACCATCGATGTCACCCTTGGTTGAACCATCAGTGAGGTCTTCAAGTGCGGCATGACCATGAACCCGCATCGCTTTGGCTGTGACACCAGCAAGACCAGCGGTAGGGTTATCAGAGATCGTCAACCCACCATCAGCCGATGTGGATGTGCCAAATCCCGGGCCGGAGGATTGCGCCACTTCGGCTTCGATAAAAGTACGGTCTGATCTGCGCAGCAATATATCTGCGCCATAGAGTGTTTGATCAGCACCACCGGTCTTTTCGCTTTCAGCTGTCACGCCAACGCGAACATGTTCCCCGATCCATTGCTGGCCGCGACCGCCAAAGGCATAGCCATCCGCATTGCCAGCAACTGGCGTGAACTCATAATTGGCAATGAGATAAACTTCATTATTACCTTGCGTGGCATTGCGCACCACATCAGTTGCAGATGTCGATGAACTGAGCGGGTTTTTAAGAATGACAACGCCTTGGATGTAATCAATCTCATAATCAGCGCCATAGCGCAGCTGGGTTCTTGAAACGACATTGCCGGTGACTGAATCGCGGAGTTCCACTGAAAGGGTTTCCGAGCCGATGGTTAAGTCCTGGTGCTTCAGGAAGTAAGCCGAACCGCCAGTGCCTCTGATGATTTCATGTTGCGGCAATGTGCCTGGTTGGGCGGCATAGACTGAGGCTTCGGTTTGGCGTGCGCCAAAGCTCGTTGATTCCGGAGATCTATAAACACCATTTGCGCCGTAAAGTGCGCGTTCATTACGCAAGAACTCTGTGCCCGTGATTTGGGTTTTGAAGTTGCCCCACATCACATGGCTGTCGTCTTTCTGCAGGCGCACAAAAAATTTGCCGCGTGTAGGAGCATCTTCCACAGCCGTCGAGTCGTCGCCATAAACTGGATAGTAGTCATTGGGGTTGATGCGCTTCAAAAATTCTTTCGGGTTTTTCCCGTCGAGACCCACAAACATCTGGTCAAGACTGGACTCGCCCGTATCACCAGCAGCGGTCAGCAAATATTTACCCTTGATCTTGCCCTTCACATAAAAGGCGAGGCGGCCTTTGGAATAGATATTATTATATTCGCCGGGCTTGACCTGTTGGATATTGGCAGAACCCGTGCGGTAGCCAGCAGTTAAATCGGCTTGCGCCACATAAAACCACTCGCTTGACGGAATATTGATCTCACGGTCAAAATGAAGCCCCTTGCCGCCGCGCGTATTATTGAGCACGGACACATCAACATCATGATCGCCCGGCGGCAAAATCTGCTGCACGACAAAAGCATTTTCTTGATCGATCGGAACTGGACTTCCCAACACTGTCACAAAATGACCTGCCGGAACGTGAGAGCCATAGACTGTGACCGCACCACCTTCGACCGGAATATTACGAAACGCCGTGCGATCATCAGAATAGCCCGGAGCAACCGCAGCATCTTGTGGGGCATGTTGGTCGTAATGGTCTTTGGTGCGGGTTAAGGCCAGAGGTTTGGTTTCATCATAGCGGCCAGCCCGGTCATAGACGCGCAGCACATAATAAAGCTTAGAGTCACCATCACTCGGCATTGCCCATGAGGCAGCGCCCAGACTTGTCGTTGGAACAATATAGGATGGACGCGCTTCCGGAGTTTGGCCCTCAGCAAAAATCCGAACTTCAGATTTGGTGATCCATGCCGGATAATTGTTGCTGGCTAGGAAATTGACTTGTTCGCCCGCTTGATAAGTCTGGCGCACCGGGAAGGTTGAGACATTGAGAATCGGCTTCACGTCGAGCCCATCAAACTTCACTTGAATGTCCACGCGGTCAAGACCGACATCGTTGCGGCGCTGTTTATTCTTGGGCGCCTTGGTTCCCGCCACATGTTGGCCGTCAACGCTGATTGAGAACATGGCGCCACCCGTGTTGGGCACGGTTTCGGTTTCGGTGTTAGCACCCAC
>CAXTKN010000152.1:4685-6413 GCA_964244805.1 uncultured Aestuariivirga sp. | reverse complement strand
GCCGAAAGCGCCTATCACCCGTGCGGCACATCGAAAATGGGTTCGATAAAAGACAAACTCGCCGTCGTCGATCCTGAATGCCGCGTGATAGGCATTTCGAATTTGCGCGTCGTCGATTCCAGCATCATGCCGCAAGTGACAAACGGCAATCTGAACGCACCAACATTGATGATCGGCGAGAAGGCTTCAGATCATATTCTGGGAAAGCAAATTCTGCCACCATCAAATCAAGAGCCGTGGATTAATCCAAATTGGAAGACGCGGCAGCGTTGAGAAAGTTGGAGTTAGTTCAAACGGATTTGCACTATTGTTCGGTAGGCCTTTTTGTGGGAACTAAGTACATTCCGACTTTATGTTTGGGGGTATTTCTTGGACAAACTGCCTGATAGTAGCTGGTTGAAAATATTTGAACTCAAGGTAAATATTACGGCGGCAATATGCATTGCTTCAACATTGATATTGTACCTCGCTGCTCACGACATGTTGTATCTAGGTGATTTGCCAAAATATATTCCGGCGATACTGGCCTTGGTCGCGATTTTCTCTGGTGTGATCACAGCGTCTCATTTTATTGAGGGCGCTATTTCTCTTGTCAAAAAATACATTCTTCAACGCAAGTTGCATATTGATTTGAAGAAAAAGCATAAAGAAGTTCTTGGTTTTCTTGACAACTTGAGCGACAAAAAACATGAGGTACTTTCTTATTTGGTGCAAAATAATCAGCGTTCTTTCAACGCGGTAATGACCGGAAAGGTCGTTGCCACTCTAAGGCAGAATGGATTGGTAACAATGGCAAGTGGTACGGTGTCTGTCTTGGACACTCCCTTCACCGTTCCGACATTAGTATGGGATGAACTACTGATTCGAAAAAATGAATTAAACTCTTGCGATGTTGTTGGCCCTCATCCTTGGCGCGAGAGGCTATTTTAGCGCTTTACCTATTTAAATTTAAAAGCTCACCCCTTCGGCCAATCCCCTTCCTTCCAATCCCGCGCGCCATGAATAACGCGCAAGATCATAACGCGTTCAGCGCCATCACGCCTTTGCTCAAGTGCATAGGCCATAATATATGGCAGGCCTGCCACCACTTTCTCATAAGTGCCAGACACGCGGCCTTTTCGCCCCGTTGCCATTTCTCCCAGCGCGTTTCCGGCGGCCTCAATTTTGTTGATCACATCTAATGCAGCCTGCGGATTTTCGGTAGCGATGTAGGCGATGACGGAATTTAGATCAGCAAGAGCATCGCTGGACCAGAAGACTGCTCTCACGATTTAGCTTTGGCCCCTATTGCAACTGTTTGCCGAAGTTGCTCCATCGCATCGGCGTGGGAAACAACGCGTCCTGTTTTCATGTCTGCGAGCCCGCGCTCGATGCCGGAGACAATTTCCATTTCACGGTCGACATAAGTGGCGATTGCTTCCGCAGCGAGGTAGGATTTGGTGCGGTTGGTTTGTGCTGCCAACTGGCCAAGTCGGTCTTTGGTTGCGCTGGCAAGGCGCACGGTGATTGTTTCGCTTTCAGACATCTCGGACTCCTTGTTGTATTTATTTGTGTACAATGTAGCACATCGTCAAAATTTAGCCAGTGGTCGAATATCCACCCCAAAAAATACTTTACGATGTCAAACAGCGGGGTGGGCCTTTTGTCTCTGGCGTCCCAGAAACGGCGTGGCCCACCGTTCGGCTTCATCGCAATCAGGCCTTGATCAGAAGCTTGAAGGCTTTAAAG
>CAXTKN010000152.1:0-4585 GCA_964244805.1 uncultured Aestuariivirga sp. | reverse complement strand
GCTTCATCAGCGGCATAGGCTTCTTCGGGCGTGAACAGGCGTTCTTCGATCACCACGCCGTGTTCCTTCGCCAAGCGGAAAAGTGCGCGCCTTGTGCAGCCTGCAAGTATTCTATTCGACAAAGGCCTCGTGATAATTTTATCGCCGACAACAATATAGGCATTCGATGATGTGCCCTCAGTCACAAAGCCATCCTCCACCATCCAGCCTTCTGCAGCGCCTTTCTGGTAAGCTTCTTCTTTGCCCAACACGGGCGCTAGCAACATGATTGATTTAATATCGCGGCGCAGCCAGCGGATGTCTGGTGTGGTCACCACTTTCACACCGGTGCGGGCATTGGGATTATCGACCAGTTTCATCACCTGCGGAAAAGCCACCAGCGACGAAATAATATCTTTGGGGAAATTGAACATGCGGTCAGCAACACCGCGAGTCACCTGCATGTAGATAATGCCTTCGGTCAAGTTATTGCGCTTGATCAGCTCATTATGCATCGCCGTCATTTCGACGATGTTGCAGGGCCATGCCATTTTAAGTTCCTTGAGCGAACGATCCAAACGCTCCATATGCGGGTCGTAATCAACAAGCTTGCCATTCACCACGGGGGTTACTTCATAAACACCATCAGCAAACAAAAAGCCGCGGTCAAACACTGAAACCTTGGCTTCGGCCTCGGGCACATATTCACCGTTTACATAAACAATTCGATTCATCATTCGTTCCTTAATTGGTGCAGTGCGAACCGAGGGGGTTGGCTTCCCCAAATCGCCCAGCTACAAGCCACCCATCATTAACAACGTGCAAGGCTATCGTGAAGTCAAAAATAACGGACAGTGCCATTCAGGCCATGTTGGGGCGAGAAAAAAAGCTCTATGTCCAACGTAACCCAAAATCCCAGGCACTTTCGTTAGAGGCTTCCAAAAATTGGCTGCGTGGCGTTCCCATGCATTGGATGGTGGATTGGGGCTTGCCGTTTTCGCTGTTTATTGAAAAAGCCAGTGGCACGGTTTTAACTGATGCCGATAATCATCAGTATACTGATTTTTGCTTGGGCGACACAGGTGCCATGTTTGGCCATTCGCCAAAAGTGATTGCGGATGTGTTGGTGACGGAAGCCCGTAACGGTTTCACCACAATGTTGCCGTCCAGCGACGCTGTTGAAGTGGGTGAGTTATTAGAGGATCGCTTTGGTTTGCCATTTTGGCAAGTGACGGCCACGGCCTCGGATGCAAACCGTGCCGTGCTGCGCTGGTGCCGCGCTATTACAGGCCGCAGCAAGATTTTGATTTTCAATCACGCTTATCATGGCTGCGTGGACGATACGTTTGTGATCGCTGACAATGGCAAAGTTGAAATGGTGGATGGTTTGGTCGGCGAGCCGCGTGATTTAACGGCGCATACCAAAGTCGTTGAATTTAATGATGTGCCAGCTCTTGAAGCTGCACTGCGCGAAGGTGACGTAGCTTGTGTCTTAGCCGAACCCGTGATGACCAATGTCGGCATGGTGTTGCCAGACGCAGGATTTCTTGAAAAGCTCCGTGCATTGACGATTGAAACGGGCACACTTCTTATTTTTGATGAAACGCACACTCTGTCTTCTGGCCCTGGCGGCTATGCAAAAGTTGCGGGCATCAAACCAGACGGACTGGTGTTTGGCAAACCTATTGCTGGTGGCATCCCTGCAGCACTTTATGGTTTCAGCGCAGAAGTGCAGAAACAAATTCAAAAATATCTCTCTGAGCGTGGCGACGGGCGTTCTGGCATTGGCACCACGCTTTCAGGTTCTCGCATTCAAATGGCACTCATTAAAACAGTGCTGAAAGAATTTATGACAGAGGAGACATTTGCTGCCCTTATCGTTCTGGCGCGCAGGCTGGAACGGGGCATTGCAGATGTCATTATCAAATATGAAGTTCCGTGGCACGTAACTCGCGTGGGTTCTCGCGTAGAGTTTATGTGTGTTGAAGCACCACCTCGATGTGGGCGCGATGCTTCCAAGGTGATCCACCAGCCGATTGATACGGCGGTGCATCACTATCTTTTAAACCGTGGCGTGGTCATCACGCCATTTCATAATATGATGCTCATCTGCCCCGCAACAACAATGGGCGATGTCGATAAATTGATCGCAACATTAGATCAGTGTACGGATGAGTTAATCAAACAGGCTGCTTGAAAAAGCCGCTACTGGAGTTAAAAAAATGCCTATCGTAACCCCGAAGCTTGGTGCTGAGGCCCAACGATTTTTAGATGCAAATTTAGATATCACATCGGTTCATGTGATTTGGACTGATATGTGCGGTGTGATCCGCGGAAAAATGTTGCGCCGTGATGAAGTGGTTCCAGCATGGAATGACGGTCGCTTCTTGCCGATCTCGGCTCTCGTCCTCGACATGACCGGGCAAGACGTTCCAGAGACTGGATTGGTGTTTGATGAAGGTGACCGCGACGTGGTGCTGTGGCCGATCCCCGGCACGTTTGTTCGCATTCCATGGATTGAAGAACCATCGGCGCAATATACAGCCCATGTGTGTGATCTTGACGGTGTGCCGCATTATGCTGATCCGCGCAACGCGCTGCAAAGCGTGGTGAAGCGTTTCAAAGAAGAACTGGGCATGAACCCGGTGGGTGCTGTTGAACTTGAATTCTATTTGATGGATAGAAAATCTGCCTATGAAGGTGTCCCCACACCGCCGCGTTCACTGGTGAATGAATCGCGTCCGCGTCATTATCAAGCTTATCATATGGCTGATTTGGATGACTTTGCGCCGTTCTTCAAAGACCTCTATGCGTATTGCGAAATCCAGGATCTGCCTGCCAAGACGTTGATTTCCGAATATGGGCCCGGCCAAATGGAAATCGTTTTGCGTCACCGCACAGATATTTTGGACGCCTGCGATGAAGGTATTATGTTGAAGCGATTGATCAAGGCCACTGCTGAAAAGCATGGTCTTTGTGCCACCTTTATGGCCAAGCCCTATGCTGAATGGACCGGCAGCGGCATGCACATTCATGTGAGTTTGGAAGACGAGCATGGTGTGAATTTGTTTACGGCCGAAGACCCAACGCAGAATGAATTGCTGCTTAACGCGATTGGCGGGTTGAAACAGACCATGGCGGAATCGATGTTGATATTTGCACCCAATGCAAACTCCTATCGCCGCTTCCGCCGCAGTTCTTATGCGCCGGTTGCTGCAAGCTGGGGTATCAATAATCGCACGGTGGCATTGCGCGTTCCTGCGGGCCCAGCCAAATCTTGCCGCATTGAACATCGCCCTTCAGGTGCCGATGCCAACCCGTATCTTGTGATGGGCGCGATATTGGCGGGCATGCATCATGGCATTGTAGAAAAGCTTGATCCGGGTGCGCCGATTGAAGGTAATGGTTATCAACGTCGCTCGAAACATATTCCGGGCAATTGGTTTGAAGCCATTGATGCGTTTTACCGTGCACCGGTTTTGAAAGAGTATTTTGGCAAACAATTTGTTGATACTTATTGCACGCTCAAAGAAGTGGAAGCTGATCGCTTTTTCTCCGAACCAACGCTTCGCGATTATGAATGGTATTTGCGAACGGTTTAAACTTATTTGTTTGGCCAGCAGAACCCGCTGCTGGCCAAATCATTTTAGATTGGCTAGCTTGGCCCCTTGACGGAATCTAGCCATGTCTATGAATTCTATAAATATCGATAAGCTGCCTTTATTGCTCACATCAAGTTTGGCGCTTGGCGTAATCTTTCTTGCTCTGAAGTTTTTACATCTCATCCCTGAAACGCATATCGCAGTTATCATTGTCGCTGCCTTGCTTTTGGGAGCGGCAGTGTTTTCTGCCGTTCATCATGCAGAGATATTGGCACTTAAAGTTGGTGAACCTTTGGGTTCAATTATATTGGCGCTGGCCGTCACCATTATCGAATCTGGTTTAATCATATCGCAAATGTCATCGGGGAAATTGGGCGCTGAATTTATCGGCAGAGATACCATTTTTTCGGCTTTAATTATTGTGCTTAATGGTATCGTGGGTCTGTGCCTTGTGGTTGGGGGTGCCAAGCACCACGAACAAACCTTCAAACTTGATGGGGCAGCAGCCGCGCTCAGTGTACTCACCACACTTGCTGCCATCTCTCTGCTCGTACCAACCTACACCATTTCTTCTCCTGGCCCCTATTATACAGCTTTTCAGTTGGGTTTTGTTGGTGTTGTCAGTCTAGCGCTTTATTGCATTTTTGTCTTTGTACAGACCGTTTTGCATCATGATTATTTTGTAACAGCGGAAGATGAAAATCACCACTCTTTAAAGCCTGCAAACCGAACAGTCGTTTTAAGTTCAGTATTTTTGCCCATCGCATTAGTGGTCGTTGTACTATTGGCTAAATTCTTGTCAGAGCCAATCAATAACATGGTCGCGGCTGCTGGGTTGCCGATTGCATTTGTAGGCGTGATCATTGCGTTGGTGGTGTTGTTGCCAGAAGGCTTTGCTGCTGTGCGTGCCGCGAGGTTGAACCAACTTCAAACCAGCCTTAACTTGTCGCTGGGTTCAGCCATAGCGACGATTGGTCTTACGATTCCAGTTTTAGCGATTTATT
>CAXTKN010000151.1:0-6492 GCA_964244805.1 uncultured Aestuariivirga sp. | reverse complement strand
GCCAACACTTTGCGCTTCACGTCTGATTCCACTTTAGCATTGCCCTCTTCACCATGCTTGGCAAGACCGTCTAACACTTCGATGATCAAGCGGCCAATTTCGCGGAACTCGGCTTCGCCAAATCCGCGTGTGGTTCCGGCTGGTGAGCCCAAGCGGATGCCTGATGTGATGGTGAAGGGTGCAGGGTCAAACGGGATGCCGTTTTTGTTGCAAGTTATAAAGGCGCGGCCCAAGGCTTTTTCTGCGTCGCGGCCATTGATGCCTTTCTTGCGGAGATCAACCAACATCAAATGCGTGTCGGTGCCGCCTGTGGTGATATCGCAGCCGCCTTCTACCATGGTTGCGGCAAGCGCTTTGGCATTCAGCACAACTTGCTTGGCGTATTTTTTGAAGGCAGGTTTCAGGGCTTCACCGAAGGCCACAGCTTTTGCGGCGATGACATGTTCGAGTGGCCCGCCTTGGAGGCCAGGGAATACGGCTGAGTTGATTTTTTTGCCGATGGCTTCATCGCGCGACAGAATCAAACCACCGCGGGGCCCGCGCAATGTTTTATGCGTGGTTGTTGTAACGACATGGGCATAATCCAATGGATTTGGATGTTGGCCACCTGCCACGAGGCCAGCGATGTGAGCCATATCAACAAAGAAAATGGCTCCGACTGAATCTGCGATTTCGCGGAAGCGCTTGAAATCAATTATGCGTGGATAGCCTGAGCCGCCTGCGATGATGAGCTTTGGCTTTTCGAGGAGGGCGAGTGCTGCCACCTCATCATAATTGATACGGTGATCGTCTTCGCGCACTTTATAGGGCACGACTTTAAACCATTTGCCGGATTGGTTGACTGGCGAGCCATGGGTGAGATGTCCACCGCAGGCAAGGTCGAGCCCCATATAAGTGTCGCCTGGTTGGAGCAGTGCGAAGAACACCGCCTGATTGGCGGTGGCGCCGGAATGAGGTTGGACGTTGGCATAGGTTGCGCCGAAGAGTTCCTTGGCGCGGTCTATGGCCAATTGCTCTGACACGTCGACATAATGACAGCCGCCATAATAGCGCTTGCCGGGATAGCCCTCGGCATATTTGTTGGTCATGATTGACCCTTGAGCTTCCAGCACGGCGCGCGAGACGATGTTTTCCGAGGCGATGAGTTCAATTTCTTGTTGTTGGCGCTTTAGTTCATTGACGATGGCGCGGGCGATTTTTGGATCGGCTTTGGCCAACTTATCTTTGAAGAAGCCAGGATAAAGTGCTGTCGGCTTTTTGACCACTTTGCGCGCTGGTTTCTTTGCGGTCTTTTTTACAGGTTTTTTGGCCATGGCAGAATCCCCTTGAATTGAGCCCCTGCTCTATACAGAAAGCTAAACTGAGGTCTAGGCCCAGATTGGCGCAGGGCTTATCCGTTTAGTTCGCTGGTTTTGGCGGCGGAACATCGTTAGCAGCCACGATCTTCTTCTTTTTCTTGGTTGGAATAGTTGGTTCTGGCGGAACGGCGTAAGTTGAACCGATCGTTGGTTCGGGCGGAATTGCACTCGATGCGCTTGGCTTAGCCTTTTTGGCCAGCTTCTTTAGTTTCTTACTTCCCGTTAAATCGGTTGGTGAATCTTTTTTATAACTGGCCCAATTGAACAAGCCAACGAAAGGCTTCTTGTCTTTTCCGAGTTTTGGTTTTTTTATTGAGACCGGTGTATCAACAGAAACTGGGGATGCCGAAGCCAATTTTGCGCCGAAAATGTTTTTCTTGGGAGGCGATGCAAAGGAGGTTTTGTCAGTTTTAGAAACTGGCCTTTTGCCGAACAGTGAGAAGAAGTTAGACGATTCCGCCTCAGCAGCATCAACTGAAACTTGGCGTGGCAATGGTTTTAAAACATAACGTAAGCCATCAGGGCTAGATTCACCCACGGGCATGGGCTGGCCAACTGTGAAACCCGACGAATCCATATTATAAATATCTTTGCGAAATGCCACCGTGCCGCCTGCTGTTGGCCAAGCCGTCAGGTAGGCCACACGCAATTGTGGAGGTGCTGCCAATGGCACGTCCAAGCGTTCCAGCGTCTCAGCCATTGATGAAATCTTTGGTGCCGCAAAACCATCTTGGCCATTCAAAACCCATTCAACCAATAGCGGCATTTTTTCAACGCGGATGCAGCCTGAACTATAAAACCGATTTGAGGTTCTGAAAAGTTGTGGCTCTGGTGTGTCGTGCAAATAAATTCCGAAAGTACTTGGAAATTCAATTTTAGCAGTAGCCATCGCGCTGTGGGGGCCGGGCTCTTGGCGGAACAAATATTTATCTATGTTGGCTGGCGTAAATTTTACAGTGCGTGGATCCACCTCGGCACCATTGGGCCCGCCCTCAAACACTTTCATGTTCATGTCGGTCAACACTTGTGTGCCGGACACCATTTTTGGAAGGATGTCTCGTTCGACGATGGAAACCGGCGCATTCCAATAAGGATTGAACTTTACGGTGGCCAACGCTGTCATTACAACGGGCGATGGACGCTCTGGTCTGCCAACGATCACATTGTGACGTGAGAAAACTTTGCCAGAACTCACTGTTTCCAACTGTTGAGCTGGAACATTCACAACCAAATAGCGTTCGCCTAAATCTTTCTCATAAATTGCCAAACGTGGTATGTTTGCCGAAATAGTACGCATCCGCTCTTCAGCAGACACATTCAATTCGGACAAAGTTGCATTGTTAACAGTGCCCGTGACCAAGAGACCCATATTGCGTTGAAAGTGCGAGACCGCTTCTTCAGTAGCGTTAGTGTAAAGCTGCGCGAATTCGCCTTGCGTGCCTTCAGCCCGCAAATATCCTTCCATATACAAGTGCTTATTCAGTGCTCCAACGCCGGCGCCCTTTGAACTTTTACTATAGCTCCCGCGTGGAATGGGAGGAAATCCACCTTGAGCGATGATGTTGGCATATTTGTCTTGAGCGGCTTTGAGAGCAGAGTCGCTGGTTGAGCTTAACATCGGAATTTGATTTTGGCTGGCAACGATCTCAGTCTCGGTCGTCTCTGGGCCGCCGCCGCCTTGATAGTGAGACCCAGTACCACCAGCGAATGGTGTAACAATACCAGCTTTTTTGTTAAAGCGGGCAATGCGGTCAGCTTCAGCAGTTTCTGATTCTGCAAATGCTGTTTGCGCGGAAACAATAGTTAACATGGCCCCGCTGAATGCAAATACACATAACTTCAACGCTTTCACACTCAGCGACGAACGCTCTACAGTTCTCATAACTTTGCCTCACTCAAAACCAATATCGGGATAAACTTATACCCTAGCTAAACCCGCAAGAATCAAATTTAGCCCGAAATTAACAGACTGTTAACAAGAAAAAAGCCGAATGACGTATTTTGGCAACATGGCGCTAGGTGGAGGAAGCATGGCGGTGGATTTGAACCCGCCAACGCATATAAAGGTTGCAGTGTCAAAGGTTCATGCCTGGTTTGAAAGTTGGCGAAACATTTCCTTAGAAAGGACATCTGTCGGGTCATCAGCTATGACAGTCACTCGCTTGGCCCACTTTGAAGTAAACATATATAAATCATCACGCTTTCACCCACTCTGCCACAAAATCTATTGTTTAGACTTTATCGTTCGGCTCGACGTGGAGTGCAGGCAATGTGCTTAAACTATAGCATTAAGGCCATGCGCCAGACTGCCATTGATATGAATGTAAATAATAGCAGACTTCAACCAAGGGCCCCGCCGATAATCTGTCAGAGTGTTGATCTAACTCGGTCTAATCCCACGCAAGCGTTCGCTGCGGCGGCGGAGTAGTTCGACGGTGATGAGCAACAATGTGGAAAATACGATCAACACGGATGCTGCCGCTGTGATAGTCGGACTAATTTGTTCGCGGATGCCGGAAAACATTTGGCGGGGTAAGGTGCGCTGTTCTGGGCCACCGATGAACAGGATCACAATGACTTCATCGAATGAGGTGACGAATGCAAAGAGCGCCCCTGAGATCACTCCGGGAAGGATGAGTGGTGCCACCACTTTGAAAAAAACCGTGTGTGGCTTTGCGCCAAGGGAGGCGCCAGCTCGCATTAAAGTGCGATCAAAACTCATGAGCGTGGCGGTGACGGTGATAACCACAAAGGGCGTGGCCAAAGCGGTATGCGCGAGGATGATGCCGATTAAAGTTCCGTTCAATCCGAGAGAAGCATAAAAGAAAAACAACCCTATGGCCGAGATAATCACCGGCACGATCATGGGAGAAATCAATATGGCCATAATGGTGGCGCGGCCTGGAATATTAGTGCGCGATAGACCAAGTGCTGCCAGCGTGCCTAAGCATGTTGCAAGAATGGTGGTTGAGAGCGCCAGAATGAAGGACAGCTTCACCGCGTTTGTCCAACGAGGGTCGGTAAAAAAGCCGCTTTCACCCAAATACCATTTCAAAGAAAGGCCCGGCATTGGATAGCTGAAAAACGATTCAGAATTGAATGACAAAGGCATGATGGCCAGAATGGGTGCCACCAAAAACAACAGAACGAGACCTACAAAAACGCGCAATGCGTAATAAGCAATTTTCTCTGAGACCGTCATGTAAGCGGGCAAGGCCATGATTATCCGAGCTTCAATTTATCAATGCCGATGAGACGATTGTAGACATAGTAGAGGATCAATGTTGCAACCAACAACACAAAGCCCAGCGCAGAGGCTTTGCCCCAATTATTCTCGCTGTTCATGGCGGTATCTATAAAGCCCGCAATCATATTATCTGTTGGCCCACCCACCAGCGAAGGCGTGATGAAATAGCCAAGACTGAGAATGAAGGTGAGCAGACAGCCTGCTGCTATACCCGGCAGAGTTTGTGGCACATAAACTTTTAGGAACGCGTGAAACGGGGTGGCACCCAAGGATTTTGCGGCGCGCATGTAAGTGGGTGAGATGGTTTTCATCACGCTGTAAATTGGCAACAATGTGAAGGGCAGCTGAATGTGGGTCATTGCCAACACAGTGGCAAAGCGAGTTTTGTTGAGATGAGGCTCACCTGATAGCAACCCCACTTCATTGAGCAACCAGGTGATGCCACTCAAATGCAGAAACTGCGTGATTGCTCCGCCATCTTGAAGCAAAATTGTCCAAGCTGTGGTGCGCACCAACAATGAAGTCCAAAACGGCAATAGAACGAAAATCATCAATATGCTCGCGGTGCGTTGCGGCAATGTGGCCAACATGTAAGCCACGGGATAACCCAGTATCAAAGTGCACAGTGTTACCAGAAAACTAATACCCAAGGTGCGGGTGAGAACTTGCATATAGATAGTTCGATCTTCGGGCATGCCGCTGATGGAGCCATCATCATTTTGTTTCAGATCAAGCACACTGAGCAGATAATAAGGCGTAAAGGCATGACTGGCGCGCTGCACAACTTTCCATGTTGAAATCTCGCCCCATACCGGATCAGCGGCGATAAAAGCCTCTTTCCAAGGGCCAGTGGTGGTCTTCTCAATCACCCGGGCTGTGGCCACAACTTTCGACTTAAGAGTTGGAACTTCATAATTTAAGCGTTTGCCGATGAAGGCCACTGTTTTGGCTTTGCTAGCTGCACTCAGCTCTAGAGCAAAGGCTGCATACACATTTTCACTTGGAAGTTCCTTGCCATCCCAAGTTTGCAAAAGCTGCGTCGTCTGCGGCAAGGTGTTGCCAAGATTGGGATCATAAAATGCGTTTTTCATCATTGCCAGGATGGGGAAGAGAAACGAAATGATAATGAATAAAAACAGCGGTGCGATCAAAGCAAAGGCGCGCAAAACTTCGCGGCGTTCTGCTTGCCGCAGTTTCAATTTCAGCGGCGTACCATCTGCCGCTCGCATTACATCGGTTGTCATAAATCTGCTCTAATAGAATTGGGGCGGAAGACTGCTTCCACCCCAAATAATATTACTTTGCAAGCCACGCGTTGAACTTTTCTTTCAGTTCATCGCCATGATCGGCCCAGAATTTTGGATCAACATTGAATGCTGTTTTCAAGTTGTCTGGTGCAGTTGGCAAATTTGGCAAGGTTGTCGGTTCAATATTCGGAATGGCATCTTTGTTAGCCGGACCATAAGCAATATATTTGGTTTGTTCGGCTTGGGTTTTGGCACCTGAGGCAAACGCGATGAAACGATAAGCCTCTTCCATTTTCGGGGTGCCCTTGGTGATTGCCCACCAATCCCAATCCAAGCCTTGGTGATCCCAGACGATCTTGAATGTCTTCTTATCCTTATCTATTGCACCTTGCAGACGGCCATTCCAAGCTGATGTCATAACCACCTGGCCATCGGCCAAAAGTTGGGGAGCTTGAGCACCCGATTCCCAGAACACCAAATCTTTCTTGATTGTGTCGAGCTTCTTGAATGCCCGGGCCACGCCGTCTGGCGTCCCAAGCATTGTGTAAACGTCCTTGGCATCAACGCCGTCAGCAATCAAAGCCCATTCCAAATTCACGGTGGGGTTCTTCCACATGCCACGCTTGCCGGGGAATTTTGC
>CAXTKN010000150.1:3744-6501 GCA_964244805.1 uncultured Aestuariivirga sp. | reverse complement strand
CCCCTATTCTTGAACTTCACATCCAAGAACACGGCAAACAACAGCACGGCACCTTTGATCACAAACTGCCAATCAATGCCGATTCCCATAATGCTCATGCCGTTGTTCATCACGCCGATGATGAAAGCGCCGATTACCGCACCAACAATTTTACCGACACCGCCCGTCACCGCCGCCCCGCCAATGAAGCATGCTGCGATCACTTCAAGTTCAAAACCAGCACCTGCTTTCGGTGTTGCCACGTTTAAACGCGCGGCAAAGATAAGCCCGCCCAGCGCAGCAAGTGCGCCCATAATGGTGAATATCCAGAATGTCAGTCGCTCGGTGTTTACACCCGAAAGCTTGGCTGCTTTTTCATTGCCGCCCATGGCATAGATACGCCGGCCAAATGTGGTGCGTGTTGTGATGAACACAAACAATGTAATTAGAGCAAACATCACAATCAGCACATTGGGCAAACCCTTATATTGCCCCATGATGAAACTGAAACCAATCAACGCTACTGCAATCAACAAGTTGCGACCATAAAAAATCGCTTCAGGTTCTTCCGCCAAACCATGTTGCAATTGGCTGCGGCGTTCCTTGAAATTAAGATAGATAAGCGTGACTGTAATCAACGTACCAATCAGCAGTGCCAATAGATTGAATGGTGCACCAAACAATTGAATGCCAAACACATCGGTCAAAAAGCCAGTGCTCAGAAGCTGGAATGTGGGCGGCAGCGGCCCAACCGATGCACCACCCAAAACCGAAAGCGCCAAACCTTTAAAAATCAACATGCCAGCCAGTGTCACGATGAAGGCCGGGATTTTATAATAAGCAATAAAATAGCCTTGAACCGCACCAATCGCGGCACCAACGGCCAAACAGATGATCGAAGCCGTGACGAAATCAAATTTAGGAATCGTGAACAAATCTGGATTAGGTGAAGTGCCGGTCATCAACACGGCTGCAAGTGCGCCAATGAATCCTGAAACTGAGCCAACAGATAGATCAATATGCCCCGCCACAATCACCAGCAACATGCCCAAGGCCATCACCACAATATAACTGTTCTGCAACAGAATATTGGTCATGTTCACAGGCCGGAACAATGTGCCGTGTGTGTTGAATTGGAAAAACACCATTATTGCCAGCAATGAGAGCAACAAAGCATAATCGCGAATGTTGCTGCGTACAAAGCGCATGAAATCAGGTTTCACCTGAGATGTGTTTAAATCAGTCATTCGCCTTGCCCCATGATTTCATAATCGCACGCATAATCTTTTCCTGGCTCGCCTCTTTTGCTGGCATTTCAGCAACAAACTTACCCTCATTCATCACATAGATACGGTCAGCCACACCGAGCAGCTCCGCCATTTCCGAGGAAATAACGATCACCGCTTTGCCCGCTTCTGCCAGTTGATTGATGATCCCGTAAATTTCATATTTTGCACCCACATCAATGCCGCGCGTGGGTTCATCTAAAATCAAAACATCTGGTCCTGAGAAAAGCCATTTCGACAACACCACTTTTTGTTGGTTGCCGCCAGAAAGATTGACCGTCGTTTGAAAAACCGAAGAACAGCGAATGCCAAGATCGCGCCGATATTTATTGGCAACTGCTAATTCAACCAAATCATCAACAACAGAATATTTTGCAACACCATCAAGATTAGCCAAGGTGATGTTGTGTTTGATATGATCAATCAGCACGAGACCATAAGTTTTGCGGTCTTCTGTCGCGTAAGCCAACCCTGCATCCATCGCCTTTGGAATTGTGCTTACGTCAACGGGCTTACCATTGATCAAAACTTCGCCCGATATTTTCTGACCATAAGCGCGGCCGAAAATTGACATCGCAAGTTCAGTGCGGCCAGAACCCATAAGCCCGGCAATGCCCACCACTTCTCCGCGCTTGACATGAAGATCAACATTTTTGATCATCTGCCTTTCAGCATGTAACGGGTGATAACAACTCCAGTTTTTTACCTCAAAAATATTTTCACCAACTTTAGCATTGCGCGGCGGAAACCGGTCGGTCAATTCGCGGCCTACCATGGCTTTTATAATGCGGTCTTCGCTGATTTTTTCCGCATGGCAATCCAGCGTATCCACCGTCATGCCGTCGCGCAGCACTGTAATGCGGTCAGCCACTTTGGAAATCTCGTTCAACTTATGCGAAATCATAATTGACGAAATGCCCTGCTCGCGAAATTCCATCAGCAAAGCCAGAAGCGCATTTGAATCTGTTTCATTCAAACTCGATGTTGGTTCATCGAGAATAAGCAGCTTCACCTTTTTATTAAGCGCCTTGGCAATTTCAACCAGCTGTTGTTTGCCCGTGCCCAAATTGGTAATCAGCGTGTTGGGGTGCTCATTCAGCCCCACTTTTTTCAAAAGCTCTTTGGTGCGCGCAAAGGCTTCAAACCAATTGATCACGCCATACTTGGCTGGCTCATGTCCGAGGAAAATATTTTCAGCAATCGAAAGCAGCGGCACCAAAGCCAGCTCTTGATGGATAATGATAATGCCCAAATCTTCGCTATCGGAGATTTTGTTAAACTTACGCTCCACGCCTTCATAGTAAATGCCGCCCGAATAAGTGCCATGCGGATAAACCCCAGAAAGCACTTTCATCAAAGTCGATTTGCCAGCGCCGTTTTCGCCGACCACCGCCAAAATTTCAGCAGGGCGCACATTGATATCAACATCCGAAAGCGCGTTCACACCTGGAAATGTCTTGGTAATGCCTCGCATTTCAAGAATTGGCTGCAT
>CAXTKN010000150.1:0-3644 GCA_964244805.1 uncultured Aestuariivirga sp. | reverse complement strand
TTGCCAACGGAATGTGGTGTGAGCAAATAAGATGGAACCACTTTCACGCCATTATTGTAAGTCTTGGTGTCGTTGATTTCTGGCTCTTTGCCTCCGAGAACAGTGTCTACCATCTTCGCAGTCACCTTCGCGAGTTCGCGTGTGTCCTTAAATACGGTTGAATATTGTTCGCCGAGGTTCATGCCCTTAACAGAAGCAATTTCTGCATCTTGTCCAGTGACGATTGGCATTTCAGCACCTGGCTTATAACCAACACCCTTGAGCGACGAGATAATACCGCGTGACAGACCATCATAAGGCGAGAGAACGCCATTGACTTTCTTGTCGGTGTAATTGGCCGAAAGAAGGTTATCCATGCGGGCCTGAGCCACAGCACCATCCCAACGCAATGTACCAACCTTGTCCATGCCCATTTGGCCAGATACGATCTTGATCGAACCATCCTTGATCATCGGGTCCAAAACCGACATCGCACCATTATAGAAATAGCCAGCGTTTGTATCATCTGGTGAACCACCAAACAATTCAACATTCCATGGCTTCACTGATGGGAAGCGTTCTTTCAAGCCAGCAACAAGTGAAGTCGCTTGCAATACACCAACACCAAAATTGTCGAATGTTGTGTAGTAATCAACATTTTCTGTCTTGGTGATCAGGCGGTCATATGAGAATACTTTTGCGCCGGCTTCATGCGCCTTCTTCAAAATGTCGCCCATTGTTGAGCCATCGATTGCCGCGATGATCAAAACCTTGGCACCTTTGGTGACCATGTTTTCGATTTGCGCGAGTTGGTTTGGAATGTCATCTTCAGCATATTGCAAATCGGTTGTGTAACCCATTGCAGTGAATTCCTTCACCATGGATTCGCCATCTGAAATCCAACGTGTGGACGACTTGGTTGGCATCGAAATGCCGATCAAGCCTTTGTCAGCAGCAACGGCTGTACCAGCGGCAACAGCGGCGGCAACGCCAGCGACCGAAGCGATAAAATGTCTACGATTAAGCATAAGGTATCCTCCCTTTACGAACAGTCAGCCCAAGACTTATTCTTGGTGCTTGCCTGTGTTGGCTCTATCTCATAATTGGAGTTGAACCAATCGGCAATTGTTTTTTGTATGACAATTGCAAATATAGAAAACAGGCATCATGGCAAACATAAAAACCAAGACCAAAAGCAATCTCCACGTCATATTTGCCCGAAATATAGGCGAGCGGATTTTACTGGGTGAATTTGCACCTGGCAGCTTGCTGCCTAACGAAGCTGCATGGGGCAAAGCCTTTGGCGCCAGCCGGACTGTCGTGCGCGAAGCGTTAAAAACCCTGATGGCCAAGGGTTTGATTGAATCGCGCCCGAAAATCGGCAGTCGCGTTTTGCCGCGCACGATGTGGAGCATATTGGACCGCGATGTGCTCGAATGGCACCACGCAGCCGTTGACCGCCATGCTTTTATAAAATCCACCCAAGAAGTACGCAGGTTGGTTGAGCCGGGTGTAGCACTGCTCGCCGCCCTGAAGCGGACGCCGCTCCAACTGGCCAGAATGCAGAATGCTTTCACTGCAATGAAGAAAGCTAAGACCACTGCAGAGACTGTTGAGGCCGATGTGGAGTTTCACGAAGCATTGATGGCTGCAGCCAACAATGAGCTCCTCCTGCCCTTTGGTATCATCATCGAGAAGGCATTGGGCAATCTCTTCGATTTCACCACAACTTTGCATCCGAGCCCAAAAACCGCGATTAAACTTCACGAGCGGGTTTTGCTGGCTGTGGCTTCGTCAGATGGGGTGGCCGCGAGTAAAGCGATGCAAGTTTTGCTAAATGACACCGACGAACTGATCACCCAACCGGTCCGCAAAGTCAAAAGGTGATTTATTGCTACGTTGGGTGTTTAATTCGATTTAAAACACCGCCAGAGACTATTCCTAGGGTGGGGAGCTATAGGGGTAGCTTGAAGGGTCAAATTCTGCACTAGCCTCAAATTCACCCACTAGAAATTAAATTCAACCTATAGGAGTATTTTTTACGTGTTCAATCTCGTGTTGCAAGCAGGCCTGGCGGGCCTTGCGCAATAATCTTTCCATTGTCGATATGAAACACGTCCCCCGCCAAGCGCTTCACCTCTTGGGCAGAATGGCTGACATAGACAATCGGAAGCTTCATCTCATCACGCAGAGTTTCGATATAAGGTAATATTTCTGACTTCCGCTCCTCATCAAGCGATGTCAAAGGTTCGTCCATCAACAACAAACTTGGGTTTGACATAAGGGCGCGCCCAATGGCCACGCGCTGCTTTTCGCCACCCGAGAGATTGATCGGTTTACGTTTCAGTAAGGCAGCCAAATCCAACAGTGAAATAATAACACCAGGTTCCAGCACCCCACGATTGAATCTGCGACCATAATCCAAATTCTGCTCAACCGTAAAATGCGGAAACAGCAATCCATCTTGAAACACATACCCAATTCGGCGTTGATGCACGGGAATGTTCACACCCAAGTCGGAATCAAATAGCACGCGTTTATCAACAACAATTCGACCTTCTGCAGGTTTGACCAACCCCGCAATCATATTGATGATTGACGATTTTCCAGATCCCGATTTTCCAAAGATCGCCGTCAGCCTGCTGGTTGCCTGAAATTCAACATCGATCAGCGTTTCTCCCAATCGGTGCTTGAGACGGACTTCCAAGCTCATGAGAAGTCTATCCGGTGATCAATGCGCTTGGCCAAATGTTCTGAAACCATAAGCGCTGCGAGTGAAATCAATATCGAAATCACCGTCAACCTTGCGGCACCAAACTCACCATTCGGCACTTGCAGAAAATTATAAATCAGCGAAGGCAGGGTTTGGGTTTCACCCGGAATATTTGATACAAAAGTAATCGTCGCACCAAACTCGCCCATGGCTTTTGCGAAGGATAAAATCATGCCTGCCAATATGCCGGGTAGGGCGAGGGGCAATGTGATTGTCGCCAAAATCCAAAACTGATTGGCTCCTAAAGTACTGGCCGCCCCTTCTAGTTTTCGGTCAACGGCATCAATTGAAAGTTTGATGGCGCGCACCATCAAAGGAAACCCCATCACACCGCAAGCCAGCGCAGCGCCCGTCCAGCGGAATGAAAAAGTGAGCCCTAAACAGCTATCAAGAAATTTGCCAATTGCCCCCTGTTTTCCGAACGACAAAAGCAGCAAATAACCTGTCACGACAGGGGGCATAACGAGGGGCAAATGCACGATACCATTCAGTAGCGACTTACCCCAAAACCGTCCTCGCGCCAAAGTCAGCGCCATCAGAATTCCAAGCGGCAAACTAAAAATCATAGCCCAAAAAGCGACTTTCAAGCTGAGCGCAACAGCAGTCCATTCCTCTGAACTTAAAGCGATCCAGTCTGCCAAAATCTAAGGCTTTAAAACCACAAAGCCCTGTGCTTCGAAAATCGCCTTGGCTTTGTCGGATTGCAGATATTTCAAAAATTCCACAGCATCAGCATTTTTCGACGCTGCAACAATTCCAGCCGGATAAATAATCGGCGCATGTGAATCGGCAGGGAATGTGGCGACCACTTTGACCGCCGCATCGGCTATTGTATCCGTCGCATAGACAATGCCTAAAGGCGCTTCACCCAAATCAACAAGCTTCAGCGCTG
>CAXTKN010000149.1:0-6574 GCA_964244805.1 uncultured Aestuariivirga sp. | reverse complement strand
ACGCTTTTTCAGTAGCGCAGCATTGTGTGTTGGTCGAACAAATATTTGCCCATTGTAATGACAGACCCAGCAAACAATTGCGCCTTGTCGCTTTACTGCATGATGCGCCCGAATATGTAATCGGCGATATGATCTCGCCCTTCAAAGCGGCGTTGGGCGTGGATTACAAAGCATTCGAACACCGCCTGATGGCAGCAATCCAGATTCGCTTTGGCTTGCCGCCCAAAGCCACAGACGAAACCGAAGCATTGATCAAACAAGCCGATAAAATGGCAGCTTATTTAGAGGCCACCCAACTCGCTGGGTTCTCCATCCCGGAAGCTGAAAAGTTCTTTGGCCGCCCTAAAGGTCTCTCCGGCGATACAACATTTCACGCGCTTGAAACACTGCCGACAAATGATGCGGCTGCGCTTTACCTTTCAGCCTTCAAAAGGCTCACACCATGATCATTGTCTGCGGCCTGCATGTCGCCCAATCGCAAATTGATCTGCATGGAGCAAAATCAGTGATTGGTATTCTCGGACCTGAAACCCCGCACCCCGCATATAGCGGCATCGACAATCATCTGAAACTTACGTTCAACGATATCAACGCCGATACACCGGGCCTTATCTCGCCGCGAGAGCAAGATGCAAAACGACTAATTTCATTCATCGAAAATTGGGATATGAAACAGCCCATGTTGATCCATTGCTGGGCGGGTATCAGCCGTTCCACCGCGTCTGCATTTGCAGCACTTTGCATCCTGCGTCCCGAGTATGATGAAATGGAATTAGCTCAAGAACTGCGCGCAGCTTCATCATCCGCCACGCCAAATCGTCTGATCACAACTCAAGTCGATCAATTGCTGGGCCGACAGGGACGCATGTTAAAAGCCGTGGAATCAATAGGGCGCGGTGCAGATGCCTTCGAAGGCAAACCGTTTGTATTGAAGCCTTAGCCGCCAGCGTAGAAAATATGATGACCAATACGCGCAAGGCGGCGCATGGTCTTGGCCCATTTCGGCTTTACATAATCAGCATGATAGTTGGTGGCAGAGCCCATCATCGCAATGGCCGGATCACCAGAGATAGCACGTTGGGCAATTGACTTTGCGTGTGACCAAGCGCCCGGTTGATTCACATCATCTGGCAAACCATCACAGGCAAACGAAAACTGACAGGAGTTGCGCGTGCCCGAACCTTGATAAACCACACCGCAGATTGACTTTGGGTAGTCAGGCGATTTCACCCGGTTGAGAATAACTTTGGCAACAGCCAATTGTCCGAGATCGGATTCAGAACGTGATTCAAAATAAACCGCGCGGGCCAAACAATTTTCTTCAGCTAAACGAACGCGGCGCTGCGCCACGACCTTTAACTTGGTTGCTTTATCGAGCTTGAATGACTGCTCAACAGCAGGTGCCGCCGGAGCCACAGCCATGCGTTTGACCGCCGGTGCAGGCTCGTCAGGATGCTTCAAATCGATCGAAGCCGGCGTAATCCTGATATCTTTTTCGATTTTTGCAATTTTAACAACTTTGGGCTTTGGTTTCGGAACGGGAATCGGTTCGATGACATCGAGCCCTTGTAAATCACCTTTACCATCTATCAAAACAGTTTGGCTGCGGAGCGTCTTTACATTCAGCAAAGCGAATGTCTCACCCTCTGGCAAAAGCGAACCCTTGGTTGCCAAAGCTGAGGTTGGCATGACAAGCGGGGCCATATCTTCAACAACTGCATTATGCGCATCAGCATTGCGGCCAATGTAATGGCCAGCAAACGCAAAAGCTGTCACCAGCATGACGCCAGCAAAAGCCATAGGAACCAAATCGCGAATTGATGATTTCGGATGCGCCGCAATCTCAAGAGAATCGAGATCTTCAAACCGCCGACGTTTATTCAAACTTTTTTTACGTTCCAATATACCGAATCCTGCCCACGTATGAGTCTTTCGACCCCAGATTGATACCGTACCATGATCGCGTTTAGCATAGGTTAACCATGCCCACAACCCAAACAAGCCACTTTTCAGCCTTATAAACGTCAAATTAACTTTTAGGTTAATGTATTGATTTTGCTGAATTTTTCAATGTTGCCTGGGCTGCGGCCAGCCGGGCAATGGGCACGCGGAAGGGTGAACAGGACACATAATCAAGCCCGGACGCTTCGCAAAACGCAATTGAGTCTGGGTCACCGCCATGCTCACCACATATTCCAAGGTGGATGCCCGCCCGCCCCAAGCGACCTCTTTCCACGGCAAAATTAATCAATTCTCCCACCCCATCCACGTCCAACGATATGAAAGGGTCATGCGGAAAAATCCCTCGCGCCGTATATTCGCCGATGAATCGTGCCGAGTCGTCGCGGCTAATACCAAAAGTGGTTTGGGTCAGATCATTTGTGCCGAACGAGAAGAACTCGGCCGCTTTGGCAATGTCTTCAGCTCTAAGAGCAGCCCGCGGCAACTCAATCATTGTTCCAACCAGATAGGTAATGGCTTGTCCTGTTTCCTTGCGCACTTCTGCCGCGACCATGTCAATGCGTTTGCGCACTGCATCAAGCTCGGCACGCGATGAAACCAACGGCACCATAATCTCAGCGATCGGGGCTTTTCCGGTTTGGCGTTCCACATTGGCCGCGGCTTCAAAAATTGCCCGGGCTTGCATGTCGGTAATTTCAGGATAGCTGAGCAAAAGTCGCACACCTCGGTGCCCAAGCATTGGGTTCTGCTCGCGGAGTTCCGCCACACGGCGGCGCAGCGCTGCCGGGTCAATTTTCAAATCCTTGGCAATGCCGACCACATCATCAGAAGCAGATGGCAAAAACTCATGCAGCGGCGGATCAAGCAAACGAATGCAGACTGGAAAGCCAGCCATGATAGCAAACAACGCTTCAAAATCGACCCGCAACACGGGTAAAATCTTGGCCAATGCTGAACGACGATCCCGTTCACTATCGGCCAAAATCATCTCGCGCATGGCGATGATGCGGTCACCTTCGAAGAACATATGCTCGGTTCGCGAAAGACCGATTCCCTCAGCGCCGAAATCTCGTGCGATCTTTGCATCATGCGGCGTTTCGGCATTGGTGCGAACGTTCATGCGGCGTGCCTTGTCCGCCCAACCAAGGAACATCGCAAAATCGCCAGAAAGTGATGGCTTCACCACAGCCACTTCGCCTTTCAAAACCTGTCCCGTGCTGCCATCAACGGTGATCACATCACCCTTTTTGAGCGTCAGCCCGGGCCCTTTCAGTATTCCCTCAGCAGCATCAATTTTCAATGACGAAGCACCCGCCACACAAGGTTTGCCCATGCCGCGCGCAATAACTGCGGCGTGAGAAGTCATGCCGCCGCGCGTCGTCAAAACGCCGTCTGCCACATGCACGCCTTTGATGTCTTCAGGCGAGGTCTCAGGCCGCACCAATATCACATGCAACCCTTGCCCAACCAAAAGCCGCGCTTCTTCTGCATCAAATATAATCATGCCTGATGCAGCACCGGGAGATGCTGGCAACCCCACGGCTATGATTTCGCGCTTTGCATCTGGCGCCAATGTGGAGTGCAGCAATTGATCAAGTGATAGTGGATCAATCCGCAATAGCGCCTCATGCTCAGTCATCAAATTCTGGCGTACCATATCGGCAACAATTTTAATGGCCGCCGCAGTGGTGCGCCGTGCAGGTTTAGCATCCAAGAACCAAAGCTGGCCTTGAGCGATTGTAAAATCAATCTCCACCGCATCGCGCCGCAATTGTTCCAGCTTGAACAAGCCAGCTCGCAATTCCTGAAACGCCGCAGGAAGCACTGTCTCCAAAGATGTATCACCGTTACGCAGTGGTAAACTGTGCCGCAACCTTGCGACCAAATCGGGCCCCTGCGCATCGGCCAGATATTCACCCTGCATTACCAATTCGCCCGATTGTGGATGGCGAGAAGAAGCGTGACCGGCACCTGAAAACTCTGGTTGGTTTCCAAACACCATCGCTTGCACAACAATCGCCAAACCCGCATCAGAATCGGCCCCATGCAGCTTGCGGTGTGTCTTGGCACGCGGTCCATTCCAACCCCGCACCAATGCAACAATTGTGTTCCACAGCTGCTCATGCACATCTTGCGGAAACACTTGGTTATCATGCGCTTCAAGTTGCGATTTAAACCTTGCGGTCAACTCGCGCCCATCAGAACTTTTTATTTCGGTGGCGGAAACATAACCGCGCTCCTCAATGAATAAACTCAGCAAATCTTCAAACGCAGCCGGGTCATCCCCCATCACCACATGCGCATAATTCTGAATAAAGCGGCGATAGCACTCATGTGCAAAACCAGGATCGCCTGAAAATTTGGCGAGACCCTCGACTGTCTCATCATTGAGTCCCAAGTTCAGAACGGCTTCCAAAGTTCCGGGCAGGGCCAGTGGCGTGGAAGGCCTTACGGCCAACAACAACAAATTCTTATAGTCACCAAGCGAACAACCCGTCTCTTCAGCCAATCGCTCCAGAGCCAAAACGATCTGCTGCTTGATCTCAAACGTTGCTTGGCCCGCAGCAATCAGCTTTGCAGTCTCAACTGTCAAAACAAATCCAGGGGGAACCGCCAAGCCGAGATTGGCCATTTCGCATAAAGCTTCGCCCTTCTGGCCCAATGCGCCAGCGCCGAGTTTTGTGCCTTCAGCCCCAAACTTGCCGAACTGCGCCAGATATAAGTCTACTGCTTTTGTCATAATCCTGTTGCAACGCAACAAAGCCGCTGCACAGCTTCAGGTCAAGTGGCAACGAACGATAAGGTTAGAGTTTGGGTGCTCCAACACTCTGGCTGCTCCTTGGAAAAGCAACTACCCTAAAAATATTTTAAAGCCTGTCTCTTGAAAATACAGTCTTACGATATATCTTAAGACATGTCGTATAAATGAAAGGAATGATTATGACAAACCAATATGAACACACTAACCCTGAAACCAACGCCGAAAACCATCGCTTCTCACACCATAACTATGGTGGGGGTTTTCGTCAGGGCCGCTCTGGCTTGGATTGGGCAACATCGCCCGGCTTTCATCCCGGCAAGCTGGCTGCAGTTGTTTTAGGCACAGCACTTTTCCCACCACTCGGCTTGGCCGCGCTGGTCTATTTCCTGTGGAATAGCCGCCGCTATGCAAATGCCGATGGACCAACACCTTTTGCACAAGGTGGCCGCTGCGGCCATCGCGGCATGGGTGGCAGAATGGGACGACGTGGTATGCGCTCCAGCGGCAATTCAGCCATGGATGAACACACATCTAAAGTGTTGAACGAGTTAAGGGAGACCCGCCATGAGTTTGCCGAGCACCGCGCCGCTGCCAAGGCCAAGCGCGATGCGGAAGCTTTTGCCCAGTTTCAAGCGGCACGCGAAGCAAAGCCAAATTCAGAAACTGGCTCTGCTTGATAATTAGACACCACACACAAAATGCCCCTGTGCCAAAGCTTCGGCGCAGGGTATCGTTTTTAAAGACGACGGAATGATAAAATGACAGACGACGAAGCAGGTAAACCACACGGCCCTCAATGGAGCTGGAAACGCAAAGCTGCAGGCTTTGGCGGCCCGCCTTTCATGCGAAAATGGATGGAAGCTGGAATGGCCGGAGGACCTCCATTAGGCCCCTTTGCTGGACGCGGCCAACGCGGCCCCCGCATGTTTGGCCAAGGTGATCTCAGACTACTGTTATTGGCTTTGATCGCCGACAAGCCTTCGCATGGCTATGATCTGATCCGCACGATAGAGGCAAAATTTCAGGGAAATTATGTGCCAAGCCCCGGCACTATTTATCCCACGCTTACATTGCTTGAGGAGCAAGAACTGATTGCCAGCGCCACCGATGCAGGCAGCACTAAAAAATCTTACAGTGCCACGCTGACAGGCCGCCAAATGCTAGCCGAGAATGCCGAACACGTGAAAGCTTTAATGGCCCGGATTGATATTATGGCGGGTGGTGCTGAAAGTCACGGGCCACCCGAAAGCGTCGTGCATGCCATTCACACTTTGCGCTATGCAATAATGGCCAAACAAGGCGGCTGGGACAAGCCCGAACAGGCTAGGGTTCGCGTGATCCTAGAAGAAGCAGCAAAGCGAATTTTAGAGCCAAAATAAGTTTTGTTTTTGCATTATGCCGAAATGGCAATTTGCTTCGGTCGTAGCTTGCCAATCAACAACCAAAACGCAATTGCCATATTAAGCAAATTCCAAGCTACACCGTGCAAGAACGCCAGTTTGTAAGATCCTGTATGATCGAAAATCACACCCGATAACCATCCGCCCAAAGCCATGCCCAACACTGTGGCCGTGAGCACCATCGAAATTCGAATACCTGCTTCTTTGGCCGGGAAGTGATCACGGACAATCAAAGCATAGCTTGGCACAATGCCGCCTTGGGCCAGACCAAACAATGCCGTCACCAGATAAAGCGACGTAAGACCATTGAACGGAATATAGAACAGCAAGGCCAAACACTGCAGAAAAGACCCAATGATCAAAGTGCCGATGCCACCGATATGATCAGACATATATCCCGAAACCAACCTGCTCACCACGCCAAAGCCTAACATGACCGAAAGCATCTGAG
>CAXTKN010000148.1:0-6587 GCA_964244805.1 uncultured Aestuariivirga sp. | reverse complement strand
TCAGGCAGGCCAGCGGCAATCGGGTGGTTTGGATTAATAATCCAAACACGTTCCTTTTCGCCAGCTTCACGCCATTTTAATGAACAAGGTGTGCCCATCAATTTCTTGAAGATTTTCGAATAGTGGCCTGAATGCAGAACGATGAGCCCCATGCCCTCCCAGACCCGTTTTGCAACACGCTCGACAATTTCATCCTTCACGTCACCATGTGCGGCGTGGCCCCACCAGACCAGCACGTCGGTTTCATCAAGGCGTTTTTGTGAAAGGCCATGTTCAGCGTCATCGTCCAGCAACGCGTGGTCAACGCTGAAATCCTTGTCGCCTTTATAGGCATTTTTTAACGCGCCGTGCATGCCTTCGGGATAAAGGCTGGCGACCAGCTTATTGGTTTTTTCGTGGCGGTGTTCATGCCAAATGAGGGTGCGAATAGTCATCGTCATAATCCTGTTTATTTTTCAAGGCGCATTTCGTTTTCGCCAAAGCGGTGCACATGTTGGGCGATTGGTTTCAAATTCAACTTCTGGCCGGTTTTAAATTCTGTGCGTCCGGGCTGGCGCACGGTTAGCATGCCAGTGGGTGTGGTGACATAGAGAAAACTGTCGCTGCCCAGAATTTCGGCATAATCTAAAGTGCCTGAAATATCGGTCTTGGTCGTGGAGAATTCGAAATGTTCGGGACGCACGCCAATGGTTTTGGCTTTGAGTTTTTCAGCGGGCGCACCGGTGATGAAGTTCATTTTTGGTGAGCCGATAAAGCCTGCAACGAATATGCTGTTTGGGTTTTCATAGAGTTCCATCGGTGTTCCAACCTGCATCACCCGCCCTGCCTGCAACACCACAATACGGTCTGCCATGGTCATGGCTTCCACTTGGTCATGGGTTACATAAACCATGGTGGTCTGGGGCAGGTCGCGCTTGAGCTTGGCAATTTCCATACGCATTTGAACACGAAGCGCGGCATCGAGGTTCGAGAGTGGCTCGTCAAACAAAAACACTTTGGCGCCACGCACAATGGCCCGGCCAATGGCAACGCGTTGGCGCTGGCCGCCGGAAAGGGCCTTTGGCAGGCGAGTGAGATAGGTGGTGAGTTGGAGCATTTCGCCCACAGCTTCAACTTTGGTTTTGATCTCAGCGCGGCTCAGGCCCTGATTTTCTAACGCAAAGCCGATGTTTTCAAACACGCTCATATGCGGATAAAGTGCGTAGGATTGGAACACCATGGCGATGCCGCGTTTGGATGGCGGTACTTCATTGACCACAGCATCATCGATTTCAAGGGTGCCGGAACTCACTTGATCCAATCCCGAAATTGCCCGCAGCAACGTAGATTTGCCGCAGCCAGATGGACCTACGAAAACGATGAATTCGCCGGACTTGATGTCCAGGCTTACGTCTTTCAGAATGTGAACCGTGCCATAGGATTTATTGAGATTGGTGAGCTTTATATTCGCCATAATTAGCCTCCCTTAACCGAGCCGGCGAGCAAGCCCCGCACGAAATATCTTTGTAGTGAGAAGAACACAGTGAGTGGAACAATGATGGTCACGAACGCCGACGCGGTGAGAATTTCCCAATTGCCGCCGCGCGAACCGAGCAGCGCATTGAGTTTACCCGTCAGCACCAATTGATCTGGCCCAGAGCCCAAGAACACAATGGCCACAAGCAAATCATTCCACACCCACAGGAACTGGAAAATGGCGAATGATGCGAGCGCTGGAAAGCAGAGGGGCAAAACAATGCGGCGGAAAATTTTGAAATCATTTGCCCCGTCAATCTGCGCTGATTCAATCAAGTCTTTTGGAAGACCCGCAATGTAGCTGCGCAACAGATAGATCGCAAACGGCAGTCCAAATCCAGTATGTGCCAACCATATGCCCAGATAAGTTTTTGAGGGAACCCCCATGAAGTATCCCGCTGCATTATAGAGCTTGAGCAGCGGGATGAGTGACATTTGCAGTGGCACAACCAACAACCCAACAATGATTGCAATTAGAAGGCCGCGAAACGGCAGCTTCATCCATGCCAAGGCATAGGCTGCAAAAGCGGCAATCAATATGGGAATGATCGTAGCAGGGATCGTCACCGTCAGCGAGTTGATAAATGATCTGCCAATGCCTTCTGAGAATAATACAGTTTGATAATTATCTAACGTAAAGCGCGGCGGTTGTGATGAAATAAAGAATATGCGCGACCCGCGTTCGTCGGTAAATTTGCTGGGTGATGTCAGAAGGTAGGAACCATCCACATTCACAGTGAGGGTTTGGCCAGCATCAAGCGCAGCGGTTGAACCAACAGAGTTTGCGCCCGGTGATTGTACCTTGGTGCCAAAAGCCGAAACCTTGCCCGCAGCCGCATCACTACCCTCAAATAGATTTCCGGAGATGACAAATTTCCCGTCTTTTTCAACCTGGTCGGCTGATCCTTTCATACGACCAACTTGTTTGCGTTCCGCACTTGAAAGAGCGGTCCACCAGCCAGACGCGGCAATGTCGTTCTTATCGCGGAGTGAACTGATCAAAAGGCCAGCGGTTGGAAACGTCCATAATGCGATGATCAATATGACTGCCAAATTAAGCAGCAGGCGCGAAGGTTCAAGGCGGAGGCGGTTTAACATATCAATGCCCACTCTGCTCTTTGTTGGCTTGGCGAATATTCCAGATCATAATCGGCAACACAGCAACCATGATGACGATGGCAATGGCCGCGCCCCGACCAAAGTCACCACCACCCCTGAACATCCAATCAAACATGAGATTGGCCAACACAGTTGTGCCCCATTGGCTGTTGGTCATGGTCAGAACGATATCGAAGATTTTGAGAACAAGAACTGTAATTGTCGTCCACACCACAAGGATCGTGCCATAAATCTGCGGCACCATGATGCGGAAGAATATTTTAAATGGGCCAGCACCATCAATGGTTGCCGCTTCAAGTGTGTCTTCAGGAATGCCGCGCAGGGCTGCGGCCAAAATAACTGTAGCAAAGCCGGTTTGAATCCAAACCAAGATCGCCATCAGGAAAAAATTGTTCCAGAAAGGCAGAGCGATCCATACCTGCGGATCGCCGCCAAAATAAGTGACGATGGCGTTGATGATGCCGATCTGGTCTTGCCCCTGCCCGCGATAATCATACACAAATTTCCAGATCACACTGGCACCGACAAATGAAATGGCCAGCGGCATGAAGATCAAACTCTTGGCAAGATTACCCCACCATAGCCGATCGGTCAGCACCGCAATGACCAGACCCATCAGCGTGCAGAGTGCGGGCACAACAGCGAGCCACAAAATATTATTGAAAATCGAAAGCCGGAATTGGTCGTCATTAAACGCCCAAACATAATTGGCGAGACCTACGAATTTATCACCCGCGCGATCATGAAACGAAAGCCAAAAAGTTTCGATAACCGGGAAAAGCAGATAGACACTCAGAAGCAGCAACGCCGGGCCCAGAAAAAGCCAAGGGCGGATCATGGACTGCATTTTTAAATTGCGCACGGCACTTGAGTCATTGTTGGCATTGGCTGGAAAAATTCTGTCCAACAACCAATTTGACCCATAGAAATAACCGAAACATCCGCCGACACCGATGATCACGGTGAAGAATGCGTAGATAATTTGTTCGGCCATAAGTGTCGCTCCATTCGAAATCAATCCCTGAGACCCTCGTATGGTCAAATGAGATCACTCAACACAATGAGCCGTCACCCCGTCGAAGAATGGGGTTGGGCTTTATCACACGAAACCAAGCCCAATCCCGGCCTTCGCCGGGATGACGACCTTGTTTAGATGAAAACAAAATATAAAAAACTCCGAACCGGAAGGAACGGCCCGGAGCTTTTCCGTTGTTACTAGGAGGAAACCTAGATTACTTAAGACCGTCCCAAGCTTTTTGGATTTCGGCAGCTGTATCAGCTGATGATTTGCCACCAACAAAATCCACCATGCCGGTCCAGAAGGCGCCAGCACCAATTTTGCCTGGCATCAAATCTGAACCGTCGAAGCGGAATGTTGTTGCTGCTGCCATCATAGCGCCTTCTTTGCGGGCGGCATCATTGGCATAGGCGGCTGGGTTGGCGCTCTTCAACGGTGTCAAGAAGCCACCATCGGCCATCCAGATTTCATGAGCCAGTGGCAACTTCAAGAAATCGATGAAGGCGCGCGCAGCTTTTGAATCCTTGGTGATGGTAAAGAGTGTGCCAGCACCGAGAACCGGTGTGCCCAGTTCAGGCTTTGACGCAAACGTTGGGAAGTAGAAGAAGTCCACATCGGTTCCAACTTTCTTGCCTTCTGGGAAGAAGGATGGAATGAACGAAGCTTGGTGATGCATGTAGCACTTTGGAGGAGTCGAGAAGAGGCCCTTCGGGCTGTCGCGAAAATCGATTGAAGCAACACCAGCGTGGCCGCCATCAACATAGGCATCATTTTTGGCAAATGAGCCGAAAATGTCCAAGGCGTTGATCACTGCAGGGTCTGTGAACTTCACAGTATTCTTCACCCAGCCATCATAAACTTCTGGCTTTTGTGTGCGCAGCATGATGTCTTCAACCCAGTCGGTTGCAGGCCAGCCTGTTGCACCGCCTGAACCCAGACCAATGCACCATGGCTTGCCGCCGTCTTTGACAATCTTGTCAGAAAGAGCAATCAACTCTTCCATGGTCTTTGGAACAGCATAGCCTGCATCCTTGAAGTTTTCCGGGCTATACCAAACCAAGCTTTTCACGTCGGTCTTGTATGAGAAACCGTAGAAGTTAGACGCGCCGTCTTTGCCTTTGGATGTTCCAAGGTCGACCCATGATTGGCCTGCGCCATAATTTTCCACCATCCACTTGGCATCATCAGCTGTCAGCGGAGCAAGCAAGCCTTTGCCTGCAAGGTCAGCAATGAGGCCTGGTTGTGGCAAAACTGAGATGTTGGCAGGGCTGCCCGCAGAGGTATCGATTACAACCTGTTGTTCATAGTTTTCAGAAGACGAATATTTCACATCAGCGCCAGTGGCTTCGCGGAAATAGTCGAGAACGACTTGCACGTGCTTTTCGTCATCGCCGCGCCATGGGCCAAATATTGTCAGGGTTTCGCCCTTGAGATCAACTTTTTTCAAGGCATCCAGATTAGCCCAAGTGAACTTGGCATCTTCGCCTGGCTTATATTTGAGTTCGGCCAAAGCCGGTGTTGCCAAGCTAAGTGCAGCGAATGCTGCGCTGATAAATAGTATTTTCTTCACGTGATATTCCTCCCATTTGAACTCTTGATTTTAGAACGACAGAACCCGCATTGGCTTGATTTTGGATTTTTTCCAAAGCGCTTTGAGAGACAATTCATGGCTTCAATAATTAAAACCGTCAAGGAAATTTTTATGTTTTACGTGTTGCAGCGCACCAAATCGAATTTCGCAGTTGCGACAATTATTGAAAGCGCTTTGGAAGTGTGTCAGTCATATTTCATGAATCTCAAAGAATTATCAAAACATCTCGGTCTCTCGCCCACCACGGTCAGCCGTGCGTTGAATGGCTATCCCGAAGTGGGGGCTGAAACCAAACGCCGTGTGGATGCAGAAGCGCAGCGCTTGGGCTATCAACCCAACTCCCATGCGAGACGCTTGGCCACAGGTCGTTCTCACGCCATTGGCCATGTGTTTCCGACTGATCGTTCCTTGATGATTGATCCGCTGTTTTCTGATTTCGTGGCGGGTGCTGCAGAAATCTATGCGGCGCATGGTTTTGAAGTGATGTTGCATGCAGGCGGATCGGAAGACGAGATTTCGGTCTATCGTCGCTATGCGCAAGGCGGTGCTGTTGACGGCGTTGTGGTGTTAGGCCCGCGCGTGAATGATCCGCGCATTGCTGTGCTGAATAAATTGAAACTGCCCTTTATCGTTCACGGTCGTCTTGATGAACATGAAGACAGTTATGCTTGGCTCGATATTGATAATCGCGGCGCATTTCAAAAAGCCACAAAGCTACTCACTGATCTTGGTCACCGCCGCATCGGCATCATCAATGGCTTGGAAGACATGACCTTCGCGCTCCACCGCAAGCAGGGCTATGAAAGCGCGCTTCGTGACAAAGGCATCAGCATTGATCCGATGATTACTTCGAGTGGATTGATGACCGAAGAAAATGGCTATCGCCAAACCAAACGCATCTTGCAAATTGCCAATCGCCCGACTGCATTGTTACTGTCGAGCATGTTGTTGGTATCCGGTGCCATGCGTGCTGTAAATGAAATGGGATTGCAAATCGGCAAGGACATTTCGGTAATCGCCCATGATGACGGTCTGCCGTTTCTCAATGCCGAAGGCTTGGTTCCATCGCTGACAACCACGCGCTCGTCAATTCGTGCCGCAGGTTCGCGCGTGGCTGAGCTGCTACTCAACATCATCACAGACGCCGAAGCCGAACAGCCGCATGAATTGTGGAGTGTCGATTTGATTGTGAGGGGATCGACGGGGGTGGTTGGGGTTTGAAATCTGAGAGTGCGGCAAAGGGGTCGCTTTACCGCGCATTCAGTGCTAACAAAATCCCATCACACACCGCATTGCGTTCTTTAAACACATCATCATTCCACACCCGGTGCACAGCCCAACCCT
>CAXTKN010000147.1:0-6605 GCA_964244805.1 uncultured Aestuariivirga sp. | reverse complement strand
GGCAACACATTCAGAGTCATTTGTGTTGATAAACCGCGCACCCCAAACCAATGTAGCCAGATGTCTTGGTCGAGATGATTGATAATCCTGCCCTTGAACTCTTGCGCCTGCTTGGCGCGCAGCACGCAAATGGGCTGATCTTTCATAAACCGCCAAACTGGAGTTTTGGCACCACCACGACCTAAAATTGGCATTGCAGATTTTTCGGCGGTTAAAATAACTTCGCCAGCCACTTGCGCCACAGCAAAGCGCGGCAAGCCCAAGGCCATTGCACCAGCAATCACATCGCGACGATTCAAATTCATAATGTGCTATGCTGAATGGAATCTATGTCAAAAAAGAGTCGGAGTTAATCCTTCACTTCATAAGTATTCTCGACTCCCGGAAATGCCCGTGAACGGACGTCCTCGGCGTAAGTCTTGATTGCCCCTTCAATCGCCACCCCAACCTTGCCAAATTCTTTAACAAACCGTGCAACCTTGGGCGAAAGTCCCAGCATATCTTCCATCACCAAAATCTGTCCGTCGCAAGAAGCTGATGCGCCAATGCCAATGGTTGGAATCGAAATCGCTTTTGTAATCTTTGCCGCCAGCGGTTCCGCCACAGCTTCAAGCACCACGGCAAAAGCGCCAGCCT
This sequence comes from uncultured Aestuariivirga sp., assembly GCA_964244805.1. GTDB lineage: Bacteria > Pseudomonadota > Alphaproteobacteria > Rhizobiales > Aestuariivirgaceae > Aestuariivirga. The sequence continues at coordinate 5,969 of CAXTKN010000147.1, read as the reverse complement.
CAGTCACAGCGCGTGCATCTTCTTCAATAATCGGCCAGCCTGCCCGTTCACGTCCTTGTGCCTTAAATCCACCCAGCACGTTGATCGACTGCGGCGTCAAACCAATATGCGCCATCACCGGAATGCCGCGCTCAGTTAAAAACTTGATCGTCTCGGCCATGCGCGACCCGCCTTCAAGTTTAATGGCGCCGCATTCCGTTTCTTTAATCACGCGCGCCGCATTGCGAAACGCTTGTGCGGGGCTTTCCTCATAAGAACCAAACGGCATATCAACCACCACCAGTGCATGCTTTGCACCGCGCGTTACTGCACGGCCATGCATGATCATTAACTCGAGGGGCACAGGCAAAGTGGTTTCAAACCCGTGCATCACCATGCCGAGAGAGTCGCCTACCAGCAGAAAATCTACATACTTATCTGCAATGGCCGCAGTGTGAGCGTGGTAGGAGGTAAGCGAAACAATCGGTTCGCCATTTTTGCGTGCGCGAATATCGGGAGCAGTGATGCGTTTTTGGATTGAGTGTTGAGACATGTGCCGATCATATACGTTGCAAGCATTGCGGGCAACTGCGCACTAATCTGTTGATTAACCATGTCGACCAACGCGCGTTTTCCACGACGTAGAGATTCTGTCTTCAGCGCGTTTAAATATAAAGCGCCAGACCTTCTTGAACAACTTGCCCTATTTGAAAAGATCAAAGCGCTTCAGTTTTTCCCAGAACGTATATTGCTCGTTCTTTTTTGGAATTTCGATCGCGGCGGGTGAAACCATGAACTTACCATATCGGCGAAAGGTCGTGAGGTGCGCAACTCTCCTCCTTAACTTTGGCTTATAAAGCCTTACAATCTTTACAACCGGTTTTGATATCGGCTCAGCGACCGGAACGACAGGTGCCACAGGGGCAATCGTTGCGACTTGGGCGACTTGGGCAAATTGTCGGGTCGGTAACACTGAATTTGAATTCATGCCGCTTCGAACCGGCACGTCCTGAGCGGTTGTGCGGGATCCGGTGAATGGCGGATCGACGAAACGACAATCTTGTTGTGCGATTGAACCATGTGGGACCGCAGTAACAAGGGTCGTGCAAAAAAGAATTGCGGCAGGAGTCACGATGCATCCTCCAATTTGAGCAGCTCGGTCTGCCAATTGATTTTAGAACCCGAGTTCCTGTTTCTCAGGAAGACCGAATTGATTTTAAACGCATTTGCGGCTTCAAGTCTTCCGATGATGTGACCACGGGTGGGGCGCATCAATTTCGACTCTTTGACTTGCGAATATTTTGTTTGATGTAGGTTCATCAATCAGTCTCCCAAAAATCAATATTCCGTAATTTAATCCGTATACTGATGGTATTTTTAAAGTTGAAAAGGCCAAGCGTTGCTGGCTGCGGCCAACAAACGAGATGTTTGCTAAATGAGAATTAGAAAGAAACAGCCTTGAATGACTGTCAACACGTGTCGGATCAAACCGACATCGTTCTTCCGGCGCGTAGCCCTAACATGCGATCAGAAAAATCGGCAAAGCCTTCCGAGATACTTTCAAGATCACTGGTTCGTGCAACTTTCATATCAGCCGCATATTTCGCCAATTGATTTTCCAGTTTTAGCAGATTTTTCTCATCATTTGCAGACGTGGCTATTTCAAGTTCATCAACACGTTTTGTGAAATAAGTCAGCAAGGTTTGATGGTCTTCAGCCGTCCGCGCAGCAAGATTTGAAACACGATCATTTAAAGCGCTGGAATGCTGTTGAAAATTAGCTTCAACTCTTTGGAACATGTCTTTTAGCGCTTCGTTAATATCATGAATAGCACTTACAAGATTTGTTTCTTGTTGAGCAGCCGTTGCGCGTAGGGTTTCGTTAGTATGCGCAATGCTTGAATGATTTTTCTCGCACAGTGCAAAGAGATCGTCTGCACGCGCGTTCAAATCCGTAACAGACTGTTGGTTGCCGCGATCAGCTTCTTCAAATATTGACAGCAATTCTTCAATTCTTGCCTCATGAAGGCGCGTGACAGGACCTAACAACAATCCACGAATGTCGGATAATGATTCCGAAGCGTCCGAATCTTCTTTCAAGGCTTGCAGTATACGCGGGCTGACAACAATTTCATTGGAGGGAACAACGCGAAGTGGCGGAATTTCAACATTTGGAAGTTGCTTCTTGGCAGATTCATTTTTCTGCTGATGTTTAGCTTTGCTTACCCGGAGCGGCATAAGCTTCCGGTTTGGCTTGGCGGTGTTAACACTTACCTGTTGCAAGATGGAACGCTCCTACTACGAACTCTGAATTGACCCCCGTTTATTCGATAATGACATTGCATAAGTTGCAATTTGAATCCAGTTTTCGATGATTTTTTGGTAAAACCTTAACCTTACCCGTCAACGCTATTTTTTAAGTGATCAACCGGCGTTTGTTGGCACGACACAGGCGATATCGAGCCGCCAAGCTATCCTAAAATTTTCACACCGAGAATATAGGGATGAAATATGAAAAGCATGAGCGCATAAATTAAGAGGCCTGCCAAAACTGCAAGCACATCAGATTGCAACCGCGGTTCAAACGTTGGCTTGTTGCCGCGGGCCATGTTGTTGGCAATATCAAGTGCAGCAACGACTAAAAACGTTAGATAAATCAGAACCACAGGCGTCTTGCCATTGGCAATCAAATGCCCAATAGACCATAAAGAAATACCAATCGAAAAAGGATTCTGCAGCCATTTTCGGATATAGCCTTCGCCTGATGATGCAGCCATGCATACAAATCCCACCAATACCAAGAGCATAGTGAGATGTCGCGCGCCCGATAGTGGCACGTAATATAAACCACCATTGTTGCGCGTTAAGGCATAACCCCAGAACATCATGCCAAGCCCAATGACGGAAACAATCGCATAAACTCCTTTAAACCGTGTCTCGCCCAACCAGGCCATGAGGCGATTGCGAACTGGCGGGAAGAGAATCGAAAACAAGTGGCTGCCACCAAATAAAAACAAGCCAATTATCAGAACTGTCATGTTAACGCTCCATCAAAGGCAGTCTAAGCAACACATCAAACCACACAAACACATCTTGCGTAATGTATACGCAGACCATATCACATGCTAGAGATGGTCAAATTAGATGCGGAACAATCGAGGGGCTAATCATGAAACCAACACTTATTCTCGTCGGCGCGGACAAAGGCGGCGTCGGCAAAACCACTATTTCGCGCGCATTGCTGGATTATTTTGCGCGCAAAAATGTGTTAACGCGGGCATTCGATACTGAAAATCCGCGTGGCTCGCTGCGCCGTTTTTATCCAACCATAACTGAAGTCATCGATCTGGGCCATGTGGCCGATCAGATGAAAGTCTTGGACACCATGGAATCAGCCAATGTGCCGGTGACCGTCGTTGACTTTAAAGCCGGCAATTTGTCGTTTGCGCTAGACTTGTTTGAGCGCATCGGCGTTCTCGAAGCAGCTCGTAATGGTGTCTTTAATCTGGGCCTGATGCATGTGGTCGGGCCGTCCATCGCGTCACTCGATGAAATTGGCGAGATCGCAAAATATCTTCAAGGTGTATCCTACGTTGTAGCGCGCAATTCCATTAACGAAACCAATTTCTTTGAGTGGGACGAAGCCACGCACCGTAAATATTTCTCAGCCATTCCGAAAGCTCAAGAAATCAATCTGCCAAAGCTCAATGAGATGGCATATGAGCAGGTTGACGTTGCAGGCGTAACCTTCAAGGATTTCATTGAAAACAAATCTGCTGATGGCACCGCTGGCAAATTCTCATTTGTATTGCGTGGTTATGTGCGCAAATGGTGTTCCGAGATTGACGCCGAGTTTGCCCGCGTACAAATGTTGGCAGATGTTGTTTCAGGCGGCCGCACGCCGAGCCACAATTAAAGAGGTCTAGCGCCCGTGGCCAACACCCCCACGGTTTACATCACCGCATCTGATCAGCACCGTAACGGCAAAACTTTGCTGGCGCGGCTGCTGGCCGATTACTTGCTGCTTGATGGCCGCGATCCGTTTATGATCGACACCGATGCGCCCGAAGGGCCGCTGCGCAAATTCTTCCCTGGCCGCACAGCACTGGCCGACTTTGCAGCCATGCCGGGACAGATGAAATTGTTCGATACGATCATTGCTTCGCCTGGCAGGGATTATGTCGTTGATCTTCCTGCCAGACATATTGAAGGCTTTTTCAAAGCTGTCGAAGAGTTGAATTTTTTCGATGAACTCAAGAAACTTGGGTTCCGGATCATCGTTTTTTACGTGGTAGATCGACACGCCACCTCGCTCAGAGCGGCCAAAGCCATCCAGAAATTTCCAAACATCGACCTATTCGTGCCTGTTGAAAACCAACATGTTGGTTCCTTTTGGCCAAAGACAGAAGGTGACCTCACCATTCCCGCCCTGCCCCAAGCTTTAGCCATTGCAATTTCAGACAAACGGTTTTCTTTGCGGGCTTTCGTGCTGGGCGATACCCAGCATCTGGCAGAAGAATATCAACCCGTCTTGAGCAATTTTCTGTTTGAAGTTTTAAACAATCTGGGAAATCTTGAACCTCTTGTCACGTTGCAAAATCTCAAACAATGACAACATAGAGAATGGATATTTACTCTAATGGGTCAGTGCGAATGGACGTCACGCTTTGCTCATTACAACATTCCACATCACTTCGCGAAACGGGTTGGGCAGGCCCAATTGTGTTGCGCGATGCTGATCATCCGTCCATTTGAAATCAGCAATCAGGCTTTGCTTTACGCCGAAAACCGCATCTTCTTTCAGCCATGGGCAATCAGGCGTGAAAATATGAGTCACCAGTTTTTCATATCCCGGTGCTGACACCATGAAATGCAAATGCGCGGGGCGGTTAGGGTTGCGGTCCAATGCTTTCAGCATGTCACCCACCGTCCCATCGTAAGGAATGGGATAGAAGCGTGGATAGGCGGATAGAAAACTGTAATGGCCCTTTGAGTCCGAAGTGAACACGCCGCGTAGATTGTTTTCAGGTTGGATGCCCTTTTGCTGCACATCATAAAAACCGTCTTCATTGGTTTGCCAAACTTCGAGCTTTGCGCCCGCAATGGCTTTTCCCTTGGCATTGATAACTCTGCCATGAACCAAAACCGGTTCACCTTTTCCGTCCAAGCAAATATTTGCACCATTTTCGTAATGCGGTGCATTGGGAATATAGAAAGGCCCGAGCACGGTCGATTCTGTTTCACCTGACATTTTGTCGTGGTTCAAGGTTTCAACCAGCATCGAAATCCCAAGCGCATCAGACAACAAAATAAACTCTTGCCGCCAGTCAGTCGAAAGGTGCCCGGTTCGCGTTAAAAAATTGATGCCATACATCCACTCTTCCATGGTCGGTTTGGTTTCTTTGACGAAGGCATGCAGGTGCTTCACCAGAGAATCCACTAAAACTTTCGCGCGTTTGTCCGCCTTCGGGCCGGAACGCTCTTGCACAACTCTCACTGAATCTTTGGCCGTAAAATAGGGTGAGGCTTTGCGCTTAGGCTTTTTAGCTTTAGATTTCTTTTCAACTGTCTTTGCCATGATCAATATCCCAAAATCTTTTTGAGGGCTGCTGAAAGTAATTTTTCGGCATCGGTCGAAGTCTTAAAACTGCGCCATGCAACGTGTTGATCTGGCCGCACAAGCAAACATCCCCCATCACTAATTTCGCTGGCACTAGCCCAATCGCCCGTGTGATCCTGGAATTCACGGCGTGGGCCAATGACGCGAGTTTTGACTTCGATGCCTAAAGACTTGCTCAAAGTCTGAGCGGCCTCAATCCATGCCTCACCGCCAATACCCGTGAGAATGGTGAAGTGCCCCTTGCCCGTGATATCCAGAGTGGAATGTTGTTTTCCAAGTTTGTCGAACACCCAAACATGAGGCAACCGTGCGCCAGGCCAAGTCGTGGGGGCGTAATGCAATTCCTTATCTTTTTCAAAAGCGGGTTCTTT
>CAXTKN010000146.1:2683-6654 GCA_964244805.1 uncultured Aestuariivirga sp. | reverse complement strand
GTATGGATCAGTTTGGCGGGCTGGGGATTAATGTGGTGAATCGGTTTTAGGGATGAGTGGTGTTCGTATATTGAACACTGCGCGTGCGGCCAAGGGACCTCATCAGTCACTTCGTGACAGCTTCTCCTAAGGAGAAGCGTTAAGCTAGACTCAGTGCACAACTTCTCCCTTCTCCTCTGGAGAAGGTCCGGCAACGCCGGGGATGAGGTCCCTGGCCACACGCTCAAAACTAAATTTGTTAGTGTGACTACTGACAGACACTGACAACGCACTATGCCATAAGGCACAATGACCTACGCGCAAAACCTCTGGATATTTTTCGTTCTCCTCTTTGGCATCATCATTGTACCGGGGATGGATATGTTTTTTGTGATGGCCAATTCGTTGATTGGCGGGCGAGCGCGGGGCATGGCGGCAACGCTTGGCATTATGTTTGGCGGCATTTTCCACACGATATTTGGCGCGTTCTTCGTGGGCGTGATTGCCCAAATGGCGCCGATTATTTTGCAGCTGATCTTGCTGGCTTCCGCTTCATATATGGCGTGGATCGGTTATACGCTGCTGCGCAGCTCAATCACCGTGTCATCCATCGGTGACAAAAGCGCCGGAACTTTGCGCGCGGCTTTTGGCCAAGGGTTCATCACCTGCATTCTCAATCCGAAGGCTTATGTGTTTGTGCTAGCCGTCTATCCGCAGTTTATTCAAGTGCGCTTTGGCCCCGTGTGGAGCCAAGCTTTGGTGATGGGCATTTTGACGATCATCACGCAGATGCTCATTTATGGAGGCTTGGGATTGGCGGCGGCCAAAAGCCGAGACTGGTTGATTTCAAATCCGCGCGTGACAATCTGGATCGGGCGATCTGCGGGTGCCGCGTTTATTTTAGTGGGGGCGTTGACGGTGTTGCGCGTTGTTACATCTTGAAATACGAGTTGCGAATTGGTGTTTACCATTCTGGTTCTGCTTCATCATATGTAGCGCAAACTTAAAATCTCACATAGATATAGTTCTATGACCCTCACCCGCCCCATGTTTTATCCCCTGCCCCTCATCGGTTGGCGCGAGGATGTTGTGTTGCCTGAGTTTGGGGATGGCGTCTTCATTGCCAAGATTGATACGGGTGCGCGGAATGCGGCGCTGCATGCCGAGGAGATTTCATTCAAGGGCAAACGGGTGAATTTTGTTTTGGAATTGGACGGTTTTAGACAGCGCCATGAATTGGCTGTGATTGGCACAAAGCGTGTTAAAAGCTCCAATGGTTTCAGTGAATTAAGACCTATTATTGAGATTATGATTCAGGTAGGCATCCACAAGTTTCCGGTGGAGACGACACTCACAAACCGAACCGATATGGGTGTGCCCATGTTGCTGGGGCGCAATTCCATTAAGGGGCGGTTTATCGTTAATCCGGCAAGATCATTTATCATCAGCCGTATCAAGAAGAAACGCACATGAAGATCGCCCTCCTCACCCGCAACCCAAAACTTTATTCGCATCAGCGCATTATGGAAACGGCGATTGGCCGTGGCCACGAGATTGTGCCGATTGATTATTTGAAATGTTATATGAACATCACATCGCGCAAACCTGAGCTTCGTCATATGGGTGAGAAGCTTGAAGGTTTTGACGCGGTGATCCCGCGCATTGCAGCGTCGCACACTTTCTATGGTCTCGCAGTGCTTCGGCAGTTTGAGATGATGGGGGTTTATCCCTTAAACGAATCTGTGGCCATCGGGCGCTCACGGGACAAGTTGCGGTGTTTGCAAATTCTAGCGCGCGATGGTGTGGGGCTTCCGGTTACGGCATTTGCAAATGAAACCAGCCGCACTGAAGAGATTTTAAAAATGGTTGGTGGTGCACCCGTTGTTGTGAAGCTGCTAGAGGGAACCCAAGGCATCGGCGTGGTGCTGGGTGAAACGCATAAATCTGCGAAGTCTGTCATTGAAGCGTTTCGCGGTGCAGACATAAATATTCTGGTGCAAGAATTTGTGGCCGAGGCTGATGGCCGCGATATTCGCGCTTTTATCGTGGGCCGTAAAATTGTCGCTGCGATGGAGCGCAAGGGGCCGGAGGGTGAGTTCCGCTCTAACCTGCACCGTGGTGGCAGTGCTGTGATGGTTGATCTGACGCCTGCTGAAAAAGCAACAGCACTTAAAGCTGCGCACAGTATGGGGCTCAATGTGGCGGGTGTTGATTTGTTGAGATCAAAGCGCGGGCCTGTGGTGATGGAGGTTAATTCATCGCCGGGCTTAGAGGGCATAGAAGCGGCATCGACCAAAGATGTGGCCAAAGCGATGATCGAGTTTTTAGAAAAGAACGCCAAACCAGGGCGCACCAAGACACGGGGAAAAGGATGACGGCGTTTGAGATTGGTGGCAAATCCATTGCTGCTGGAACTTCCGAAACCATTGAGCTTGAAGTTTCATTGTTGGCTAATAACACGCGGATGAATTTGCCGGTGCATGTTGTACATGGTGCAGCGCCTGGCCCTTGCATGTTTATCTCTGGCGTTGTGCACGGCGACGAGATCCAGGGTGTTGAAATTGTACGGCGGATTTTGGCGGCGCTTGATGTTGCAAAATTATCGGGGACATTGCTTGCGGTACCGATTGTCAATGGGTTCGGCTTTCTCAATCACTCACGCTATATGCCAGACAGGCGCGATTTGAACCGTGAGTTTCCGGGATCTGAGCGAGGGTCACTGGCCAGTTTGCTGGCGGATTTGTTTTTCAGCGAAGTGGTGAAGCGCGCGCAATATGGCATTGATTTTCATACCGCTGCTTTGCATCGTTCAAACCTACCACAAATTCGCATAGCGCCTGATGATAAAGAATTGATGGCCTTGGCCGAAGCTTTTGCGCCTCCGGTTATTCTCACCTCCAAATTGCGCGAAGGCAGCTTGCGCGAGAGCGCTAAAGAAAACGGCATTAAAGTCATTCTCTACGAAGGTGGTGAAGCTTTGCGTTTTGAAGAGGCGGCAATCGATGTGGCGGTTAAAGGCACTTTGCGGGTGATGAAATCAATCGGCATGATTGCTGATGCGCCTGCAACGCCCAGCCATTTTGCGCCTGTGCATTCGTCATCAAGCACGTGGCTTCGCGCACCTGATGGCGGCATTTTGCATTCGGTGCGGCGCAGCGGCGACAAAGTTGGGAAAGGGGAACCAGTGGGGGTTATTTCCGATCCGCTCGGTAACGTGCAGGTTCCGGTCTACGCGGAAGATGATGGCATCATTATCGGGCGCACCAATCTGCCTATTGTGAACCGCGGTGACGCCTTATTCCATGTGGCCCGCATAAAGGTGAAATCACGCGGGCCCGTGCAGCCAATGGCTGATGAGGATGAAATTATTTAACGGGGTTGGTGAAAGCGGCCTTGCCCCAAACTGATTTTACTTGCTCATCACGGCCGCAGCCTTCGCGATATTGCTCATATGCATAAGATTGCTTCACCCAGCCAAAACGCGTCAGCACGCGATTTTCGCCAGTGTGATAGTTTTGATGGTAGTCTTCGGCATCGGCAAATGTGGTGAACGGTTTAACTGGCGTTACGATTTTTTTACCCAAAGCGGCTTCTGCATCTTTCACAGCTTTTTCTGCAGCGGCTTTCTGCTTGTCGTCCATCGTCCAAATGCCTGAGATATAGCTATCGCCACGGTCGCAGAACTGTCCGCCATCATCGGTGACATCGATGGTGCGCAGGAAGCCTGCGATCAGTTTGTCATAAGAAATGACGTCAGGATCAAATTCAACTTTGACGGCTTCCTGGTTGCCTTCATGGTCTCTATAGGTCGGGTTTTTCATCGTGCCCCCGGCATAACCAGAGGTCGTTGAAATTACACCCTTTACCTTGTCGAAATCAGACTCAACACACCAAAAGCAACCGCCAGCGACAATGGCGGTTTCAGTTTTGGCAATGGCGGCTGATGGGGACAGCGAGAGGGCGACAAGGGCGGCTAAAAAGAATTTTTGCAT
>CAXTKN010000146.1:0-2583 GCA_964244805.1 uncultured Aestuariivirga sp. | reverse complement strand
CGCGTCAAACTGCCCAGCACACCGCGCACCAATGCCGTTCCCAACTGCCGCGCTAATGAATACCCCAACTGCCGCGCAAATCGGCCCGCTTCCTTTTGAATAATCTTGGTCGTCGGTGAAACCGGAGCTGCTGGCGCATTGGCCACAGCTTTCAGGCGCAGCTTTTCATAGGCTGACTCGCGGTCGATCATGGTTTCATATTTGCCAGCAATTGGTGAAGCCGCGATAGTGGCTTGGCGTTGGGTTGGCGTTACAGGCCCCAGTTGGCTTGACGGTGGGCGGATGAAGGTGCGCTCCACGATGGTGGGTACGCCTTTGGGATCAAGCACCGAAACCAGTGCCTCGCCTTTGCCCAATTCTGTGATCGCCTTTTCCGTATTGAATTTCGGGTTGGCGCGGAATGTGGTGGCGGCGGCTTTGACCGCTTGCTGATCACGCGGCGTATAGGCGCGCAGAGCATGCTGCACACGGTTGCCAAGTTGGGCCAGAACGCTATCTGGAATATCCAGAGGGTTTTGCGTCACGAAATAAATGCCAACACCTTTGGAACGGATCAGTTTTACAGTTTGTTCTATTTTTTTCAGCAAGCCAGCGGGCGCATCGGCGAACAATAAATGCGCTTCGTCAAAGAAGAACACCAATGATGGTTTTTCGGGGTCGCCAATTTCGGGCAGGGTTTGGAAAAGTTCAGACATCAGCCACAACAAAAAAGTTGCGTAAAGCATTGGTGATGACACCAGCTTATCGGCAGCGATGATGTTCACATAGCCACGCCCATCACGCGTGGTGCGCATGAAATCCTTAATGTCGAGCGCTGGTTCACCAAAAAATTTATTGCCGCCCTGCTCTTCAATCACGATGAGCTGGCGTAAAATTGCACCCACAGTCGCCGTGGCCACATTGCCATATTCCGTGGTGATTTGTTTGCCGCGCTCGGTTAAGTCTTTGAGCAAGGCGCGCAAATCTTTCAGATCAAGAAGTGCCAGGCCTTCCTCATCGGCAATCTTGAATGCAATGTTGAGCGCACCTTCTTGCGCATCCGTCAGCCCCATCAGGCGTGACAACATCAATGGTCCCATTTCCGTTATTGTGGCGCGTATCGGGTGACCCTGCTCGCCAAACACATCCCAGAATATGGTGGGTGTTGCATCATGAGTATAAGGATCAAGGCCTACTAACTTGGCGCGCTCATCCAGAAAATCGATAGACTTGCCAGCTTGAGAAATGCCGGACAGATCGCCCTTAATATCGGCGGCGAAGACCGGAACACCTGCATTCGAAAAAGCTTCTGCCATGATTTGCAGCGAAACGGTTTTGCCTGTGCCTGTTGCTCCGGTTACCAAACCATGACGGTTGGCCATGGGCAGATAAAGCACCTGCGGTTTATCGCTTTTTCCAAGAAAAATAGTGTTTTCAGTCATGTCGATGCTCCGTGTGGCTCTGCGTTTAAGGCATCCCGTGTAATTCGCCCACTTTAATCTTGTTGGCGTTTTTGATTGGCTCGTGTTGGAATATTTTCAACGTTTCGCGCTCATCGGCAGTCCAAACATTTAGCTTCAACATCACACCAATCATGGCCACTTCAACAGCACGTGCGGCCCCATCATCACATTTCATAGCGAAACCTAGACCAGCATGGGGGATGCATCCGCAATAAACACCTTCGGCTCCAAACTTCATAAACAGGCGTGGAATTGCTCCCATCACTCGCGTGTCAAAGCGACCCGTGCCTGCCACCATAAACGGATTGGCGCGAACTGCTTTGATGATGCGCATTGCGGAAGGCATCTCTGAACTACTGAGTTTCGCAAATCCCAGTGCCATATTGGTGAGCGGCATTGCCCAACTGGGCACCGAACAACCATCAATGCCAATGGGTGCTTTGGAAATGTCAACTTCGCACCAATCTGCAATGGTTTTGGCGACAGCCCTTTGAATTGGGTGAGCAGCGCTTGAATAATGTTTAGGGTCAACCCCTAAGTGTTTTGCAAAAGCAATCATGCCGGCATGTTTGCCAGAACAATAATTATGCACTTGTTGTGGCTTTTGGTTTTCACGCACAAGTTGATACGCAACTTGAATTGAACCCGGTGTCGTTGAACCACATTCAAAATCATCTTCATTTGAATTGCATTTGGCCAACATAGACCGCGCCACGCGCACATGCTCAGGCTCGCCGCTGTGAGAAGCACAGCACAAGGCAATCTCCTCATCGGTAAACCCAAATGCGTCGGCAGCACCGCTTTCAATCATCGGCAGGCATTGGAATGCTTTAATCGCAGAGCGCGGATATATGGGGATGCTCACGTTACCTGCGGAAATCACCACTTTGCCTTTGGCGTCACAAACCACATACGCCCCATGGTGGCGGCTTTCCACGATGGGGCCACGGGTTACTTCTGCTATAATCGGGTTGTTCATGAAATCTTCACTCAGCTGGATGACATTATGTTTACTGCGACAATCGAATCATTGTCTTGTGCAATTTAGATATTATGTAGCGCGTTCAAACCTGTTTTGTGGACACTCAAATGATCACTCGCGCCATCGCTTTTCAACATATGGATAATGAACCTCCCGGCC
>CAXTKN010000145.1:0-6764 GCA_964244805.1 uncultured Aestuariivirga sp. | reverse complement strand
AAATTATAGTGCTCGCGGAACATTTGCACCACGTCAGCAGCCTCGTTCAGCCGCATCAAACCATGATCAACCAAAACACAAGTGAGTTGATCACCCACCGCTTCATGAAGAAGCAACGCCGCAACAGATGAATCAACCCCGCCCGAAAGCCCACATAAAACGCGGCCTGTTCCAACCTGCGCGCGGATTTTTGCAATTGCCTCTTCGCGGAAAGCCTTCATCGTCCAATCAGGTCTTAACCCTGCCACTTTGAACAAAAAGTTTTTGATCAGCGCCGCGCCATCTGGCGTGTGCACAACTTCGGGATGGAACATGGTGGTGAAGATTTTGCGTGCCTCGTCCGAAGCAATGGCGTAGGGCGCATTTTCAGAAGTGGCCTTCACGGTAAAGCCATCGGGCAGTTTTGTCACACGGTCGCCATGGCTCATCCAAACGGGATAGCGTTTGCCCACATCCCAAAGTCCATCGAACAAAGCGCTTTTCTCAAGCACTTCAATTTCGGCGCGGCCAAATTCAGCCGCATGGCCGCCCTCAACTTCGCCACCCAATTGTACCGCCGTTGTCTGTTGGCCATAACAAATCGAAAGAATGGGTAGATTGGAATCAAAAATAATCTGCGGCGCACGAGGTGAACCTGCGCGCGTAACGGAATCTGGCCCGCCCGAAAGTATGACGGCTTTAGGCTTCAAACGGTGAAAAGCTGCTTCCGCACTTTGAAACGGAATAACCTCGGAATAAACCCCAGCCTCGCGCACCCGCCGCGCAATCAGCTGTGTAACTTGGGAGCCAAAATCGACAATTAAAATGTTCTCATGCATGGCGGGCGATTAAGGCATTGAAGCGGAGTCTGCAAGATCAGATCAAAATATCCCACAACAGCTTAATATTGAGCCCAATGATCAATAACGCGATAGCCGCAGCCAACATGGTCAACCAGCGCGGCGAAACCATTTCTCCCATCTTGGCTTTGCTAGCCGTGAACATCACCAATGGCACCACCGCAAAAGGCAGCTGGAATGCCAACACCACTTGGCTGAAAATGAGCAGGAAGCCCGTGCCGCTTGCGCCATAATAGATTGTAACCGCCGCCGCTGGAACAATGGCCACAGCGCGGGTGATGAGGCGGCGCATCCAAGCGGGCAACCGAATATTGAGAAAGCCTTCCATCACAATCTGGCCCGCAAGTGTGGCCGTGACAGTGGAGTTCAAGCCGCAGCATAAAAGCGCAATGGCAAACAGCTTGGGGGCGAGCAAGGAACCTACCAGTGGTGCCAACATTTTATGGGCATCACCAATTTCGGCAACGTTGAAATCACCCGCTTTATGAAACGTGGCCGCCGCCAATATCAAAATCGAAGCATTCACAATCAGCGCAAAGCACAACGCAAACGTCGAATCGAAAGTGGCAAAAAAAAGTGCCGATTTTTTCTCGGCCAGACTATCCCCGTAAGCGCGTGTTTGAACTATGCCGGAATGCAAGTACAAATTATGCGGCATCACCGTTGCGCCAATAATACCAAGCGCCAAATAAAGCATCGCAGGATCGCGCAAAAGATTCGTAGTGGGTGCAAAACCGCGCAGCACGCCGCCCCAGTCGGGATCAGCAAGCGCAATCTGGAACATAAAGCAGGCAAAAATAACAGAGAGGAGCGAGATGACAAAAGCTTCGACCCAGCGGAACCCTAAACGTTGTAACAGCAAGATTACAAACACATCCAGCGCCGTAATGATCACGCCGATTTCAAGCGGAATTCCAAACAGCAAATTGAGACCGATAGCAGTGCCCACCACTTCCGCAATATCTGTGGCGATGATCGCGATTTCGGCAAACATCCAAAGCATGAAAGACACAGATTTTGGAAATGCGTCCCGGCACGCCTGAGCCAAATCACGCCGCGAGGCGATGGCCAGACGCGCGCAAAGCGATTGCAAGATAATCGCCATGATGTTTGAAAGCAGCGCCACAAACAGCAACGCATATCCATAACGTGCACCGCCGGCAATCGCCGTGGCCCAATTGCCCGGATCCATATAACCCACAGAAACCAGAAACCCCGGCCCAACAAAAGCCAGGGCGCGTCTAAAAATACTTCCACTGTTCTTGACAGGAACAGAACGGAAAACGTCCATCAACGAAGCCTCGCCAGCCGCACGACGCCAATTTCCAGCTGCCTCTAAATCTTTCATCAGAAAAGTTTAGCATAGACTAAACCTTATGCAATAGGCTAAACTTGACCCATGAAAGCCAAGCGCCTGCAATCTGCCAAACTAAGATCAGCCGCCTTCAGCCGCACCCGCGCTGATCATCAGGCTGAAATTTCAGAAGATTACGTGGAGTTAATCGCCGAACTGATTGACGAAAAAGGCGAGGCTCGCGGAACTGACATCGCGTTGCGAATGGGTGTCGCCAATGCCACCGTGGTCAAAACTCTGAAGCGCTTGCAAGATCACGGCTTGGTAACGCAAGAACCATACCGCGCCGTTTTTCTAACAATCGATGGCTGGAAGATGGCTGAGGACGGCAAACGCAAACACGATATCGTCGAGAAATTTTTGCTGGCTATTGGTGTTCCTGAAGCCACCGCGCGAATTGATAGCGAGGGCATTGAACATCATGTGAGTGTTGAGACGTTGAAGGCAATGGCAAGGTTTGTGGTGCGGAACTGATGTCCTCGCCCGTTTCAACGGGAGAGGAAGGGCACCCGTCGGGCTTAGCGCAGCGAAGTCGGATGGGGGAGGTGAGGGACAGCAAGCGCAGAGCTTCTCAGCCCCTCACCTATCCCAATGCTTCGCATTGGGCCCCTTTCCTCTCCCGCTAAAGAAGCGGGCGAGGACGATCTCAAACCACCTTTTGCATCACTGCCACAAAGAACCCGTCAACCCCATGCTGCGCAGGTGTCAGCAACAATGTATTGGCTGAACCATCAGCTGATTTCGGAACTTCGCCACCAATTGCATGTTTCCATTGCTCAGCATACGGAACGATTTTGAAATTCTTGTTTGCGGCCAGAAAAGCTTTCACTTGATCAGTATTTTCTTCGGCCAAAACCGAGCAGGTGATGTAAATCATACGACCACCCGCCTTCACCAAAGCCGCACCTTGCGCCAACACATCACGTTGATCTTTCTGGCGCTGTTCAAGTTGCTTGGGTTGCAAGCGCCACTTGGCGTCAGGCTTGCGCCGCCACGCGCCCGAACCCGAGCAAGGCGCATCAATGAATACACAATCAAATCCACCCATTTCGCCCAGCTTGGCGCCCTCATCGGCGGCCACAATTTCGATATTGGTCGCACCTGAACGATTGATCCGCTCAAAAATCGGGCGCAGGCGGTGCTTATCTTGATCATGGGCCACAAGGCGGCCTTTGTTTTTCATCATCGCCGCAAGCGCCAAAGTTTTGCCGCCCGCTCCAGCACAAATATCAACAACAGACTCGCCCGGTTGAACGCCAGACAAGAGAGCTGCAATTTGCGAAGCTGAATCCTGCACTTCAAACCAGCCCAAACCATGTGCGGGTTCAACCTCAACATTCACGTTACGTGTCTCGTGTGTTGGCGATTCAATGCGCACACTCAAAGGCGAAAGCGGCCCGGGCACGGCATTGTGCTTAGCAAAGGCTTCCAATAATTGTTCACGGCTGGCCTTCAATGTATTCACGCGCATATCGATCGGCGCTCGCATCGAAAGAGCCGCACCCTCCTCCGCAGCGCGCTCACCAAATACCGCTTGCAGCGAAGGCTCCAACCATTCTGGATAATCGCCGCGTATATGAGACGGCAAATCATCGCGCATCTCACGTTCAAGTGCAGTTTTTTCTTTGGCCGTCAAAACACCAGGCCCAAATTGCTCCGTACACAGAGTTTCAATTTCAGCTGACGACATATTCCACACATCGCGCAGCACACCGAGTGCCAATGCGCGCGGACGCCCGTCACCCATGCGCGACGAAGCGGTATTCCGCCTGCGTAGCACATCATAAACCAATGTGCCAATCGCATGGCGATCGGTTGATCCGGCAAAGCGGTGTGCCTTGCCCCAATCTTTCAATGCCTCAGAAGCAGGGCGATGTTGAGTAAAAATATCATTCAAAATTTCGATCGCCGCGGCAACCCGTCCAGCAAGTCTCATAACTCAACCCATTCCCTGATAATTTGGTGCTTCTCTTGTAATCATAACATCATGCGCGTGACTTTCACGAAGCCCTGCCCCAGTGATACGCACAAACTGTACACGTGATTGCATTTCAATGATCGACCCTGCCCCAACATAACCCATCGCGGCACGAAGACCGCCAACGAGTTGATGAAGCACTGCACCCACAGAACCCTTATGTGGCACTTGGCCCTCAATGCCTTCGGGTACCAACTTCAATTTATCATTCACATCTTGCTGGAAATAACGATCAGCGGAGCCTCGCGCCATGGCGCCAACCGAGCCCATGCCGCGATATGATTTATAGCTGCGACCATTATAGAGATAAACTTCGCCGGGGCTTTCATCAGTGCCCGCCAGCAGCGAACCCATCATCACAACCGACGCACCAGCAGCCAGGGCCTTTGCCATGTCGCCCGAAAGCTTCACGCCACCATCGGCAATCACTGGAACGCCAGCCTTCATCCCCTCTTCCGCACATTCGATGATCGCTGAAAACTGCGGCACGCCAACACCAGCCACAACCCGCGTTGTACAAATTGATCCTGGCCCAATACCGATTTTCACTGCATCAGCACCGACCCCAATCAGCGCCTTCACAGCTTCAGCCGTGGCCACATTGCCGCCTATAATCTGCACGCGGTTTGAAATTTTCTTGATGCGCTCAACTTGATTGAGGACGTGAATGGAATGGCCATGCGCTGTATCCACCACAAGCACATCAACACCAGCATCAATCAATTGCTCGGCCCGCGCAAAACCATTGTCGCCAGTGCCGGTGGCCGCAGCCACGAGCAAGCGCTCATGACTATCTTTGGCCGCCAACGGATGATCCGCCGCCTTCTCCATGTCATTTACAGTTATGAGACCAACGCATTTAAATTCATCATCAACAACGATAAGCTTTTCAATGCGGTGTTTATGTAAAAGTCGCTGCGCTTCAGTGCGGTCAACGCCAGCTTTCACCGTCACCAACTCACGGGTCATCAACGCACCAACCTTGGTGTTGAGATCAGTCGAAAACCGAACATCGCGATTGGTAATAATACCGCACAGCTTGCCAAATTCATCAACCACGGGAATACCCGAAATTTTGTGGCGCTGTTTGAGCTCCATCAAATCGCCAATCGTCGCATCAGGCGCAATGGTAATCGGGTTCACCACCATGCCACTCTCAAACCGCTTCACTTGGCGCACATGATCGGCCTGTTGCTCAGGATTGAGATTTTTGTGGATCACACCAAGCCCACCAGCCTGCGCCATAGCAATAGCCATCGGCGCTTCGGTCACAGTGTCCATGGCAGCTGAAACGATCGGGATTGAAAGTGAAATTTCTTTGGTCAATTTGGTTTGCGTTGAAACATCAACAGGCAATACCGACGAAGCACCGGGCTTCATCAAGACATCGTCAAAGGTCAAATATTCAGGAAATTCGCGGGGCATAGGGCCAACCTCATTATAAACAGCGGGATTCAACTGGTTGACGGCTGCCCTTAACACCCGAGTGACAGGCAATGCAAGTCTTAGCTTTCGCCGCCCCTATACCCCAGCGCCAACACAAACAACTCCGCTGAATCATCGCGGCTGGCCATTGGTTTCACGTGCTTGACCGTTTCAAAATCTTTCTTGAGCAATTTCAAAATCTCATTTTCGGTGCCACCGCGCAAAACCTTAGCCAGATACATGCCGCCCGGCTTCAAGACTTCCTTGGCGAAGTAATATCCAGCCTCGGCAAGTGCGATAATATTGATCACATCAGTCTGCCTGTGCCCCGTGGCATGTGCAGCCATATCCGATAAAACACAATCAGCCTTATCGCCGCCCAAGGCTTCAATCAAAAGCGATGGTGCATCATCATCATAAAAATCTTTCTTGAAAATCGTAACGGCGGTGATCGGGTCCATGCCGTGCATGTCAATTGCAACAACTTTGCCCTTGCCTTCTTCAGCCTTCACGCGCTTGGCCGCAACTTGGCTCCATCCCCCCGGTGCCGCACCCAAATCAACAACGCGACCACCCGATTTCAAAAACTTAAACTTATCATCGATCTCAATCAGTTTAAATGCAGCACGTGAACGATAGCCCAGTTTCTTTGCCTCATGCACATAAGGATCATTGAGCTGGCGTTCGAGCCAGATTTTTTGCGACGCGGTTTTACCCTTGCCGGTTTTCACCCGCACCTTAAGGCTTTTGCCCGCGGGCTTATTGCCCATGCCCGGCCTGCTCATATCTTTGCTTCCTTCAAACGGTCAGCCGCAATCATCTGCATTAAAATCCCTTCGCGAAGTCCGCGGTCAGCCACGCGGATGCGCGGCGCTGGAAACGCACATCTAATTTCTTCTAAAATTGCACAACCAGCCAAAACCAAATCCGCGCGCTCGCGGCCAATGCAACCATTGCCCATGCGCTCTTCATAAGTCATCGCCAAAAGCCTGGCCGTCACTTGCCCCGCACCCTCGCTATCAAGCCAACAGCCATCAACCTTTGAGCGATCATAATGGCGCAAGCCCAAATGCACGCCAGCAATCGTCGTCACCGTGCCAGACGTGCCAAGCAAATGCGTGGGCACAGGCCCCTGCCCATAAAGCTCCGAGACCTTCCGAACAAAGGG
>CAXTKN010000144.1:0-6780 GCA_964244805.1 uncultured Aestuariivirga sp. | reverse complement strand
GGTGGAGATGTTGATAAGGCTGCTGAAGCTGGTTTGGCTTTCTATGCCGATTTGCAAAAGAAGGGCAATTTCGTTCCAGTGGCTGGCCAATCTGCTTCACTCGCCCAAGGCACAACCCCAATGACCGTATTGTGGGATTATAATGGTCTTGCAGCGCGTGACAGCTTGAAGGGCAACCCGAAGATTGAAGTGATTGTGCCTAAAACTGGCGTAGTTGCTGGTGTTTATGTGCAAGCAATTTCAGCCTTTGCACCGCACCCATCGGCTGCAAAGCTTTGGCTTGAGTATCTCTATTCGGATGAAGGCCAGTTGATGTGGCTTAATGGCTATTGCCACCCAATTCGTTTCAATGACTTGGCTGCAAAGAAATTGATCCCTGCCGAAATGATGGCCAAGCTGCCACCAGCTGAAGGCTATGCCAAGGCATTGTTCCCAACTTTGGAACAACAGTCAGCCGCCAAGAAGCTGATTGGCGAAAATTGGGAAAAAGTTGTTGGCGTAATTCCGAAGTAATATGAACACGTCACGCCCCGCTTATAATGTCGCGGGGCGTGATATTTAATCATGAGCGATACCACCACAACACCTGCCCGTTCCGCGCCCATGTTTGGTCGCAGTGTTTTGCCATGGCTTGGCATCACTCCGTTTTTTCTATTTGCAATTTTGTTTTTGGTAGCACCAACTGCACTGCTTCTAGCGGGCGCGTTTTTCAATAGCGAAGGCCAGTTTACGTTTCAGAATCTTTTCGACCTCGCACGCCCGGAAATAATCAATTCATTTTGGCTGACTATTAAAATCAGCGGTTTATCTGCTCTATTTGGCGCGCTCTTCGGGTTCATTCTCGCTTATGCGGCCGTGAGCAGCGGCTTGCCAAAGTGGATTAGGCCAATTCTCATGACATTTTCAGGCGTGGCTTCAAATTTTGCCGGTGTGCCACTGGCCTTTGCTTTTATCGCTACTTTGGGGCGCTTAGGACTGTTGACGACCGCACTGATCAATATTTTTGGATTCAATATTTATGATGCGGGATTCAATCTCCTCGATTTTTGGGGCCTCACCATCACCTATCTCTATTTTCAAATTCCTTTGATGGTCTTGATCATGACGCCGGCCATCGACGGTTTAAAGCCGGAATGGCGCGAAGCTTCGACGATTTTGGGTTCCACAAAATTTCAGCATTGGCGCTACGTGATATTGCCGATCCTTTGGCCGAGTCTTGTGGGCTCCACCTTGTTGTTGTTTGCCAATGCTTTTGGTGCCGTGGCCACGGCTTTTGCTCTCACCAATTCTTCGCTGAGCATTGTGACCATATTACTCTTCGCGCAAATTCGCGGCGATGTGTTTCATAATCCTGGTCTTGGCTATGCACTTGCATTGGGGATGGTGATCATCACCGGCGCATCCAATTTAGCTTACATCATGCTGCGCGGCAGAGCTGAAAGGTGGATGAAATGAAGACCTCCAAGATCGGCGCATGGGTCGCTCTCATTTTGGGTTCACTTTATTTTATCGTTCCGCTTCTGGCTACGTTCGAATTTTCGCTGCGCCTAAAGCGCGGTGAATATAGTTTTGAAGCTTACAGAATCGTGTTTTCGGATTCGGTTTTTCAGCAGGCGTTTTTATATTCGATGATCCTAGCTTTGGTGACAATCGTGATCGGCATCGTGTTGGTTGTGCCCACGGCCTATTTTGTTCAACTGCGTTTGCCGAAACTTCGGCCTTTGGTAGAGTTCATCACACTTTTGCCGTTGGTCATCCCAGCCATCATCATCGTGTTTGGCTATATCCGCATGTATAATACCTCCAGCTTCTTGCCATTGACGCAAACTGGCTTGGGCACCGATGCGCTTTTGTCTTTGGGCTATGTGGCACTGTCTTTGCCATATATGTACCGCGCCATTGAAACCGGGCTTCGCGCCATCGATGTTGGCACCCTGACCGAGGCCGCCGAAAGTCTAGGGGCAAGCTGGCTTGGCATCATGTGGCGAGTGATTTTGCCTAATATCAGATCAGCGATTTTGAGCGGTGCGTTTCTCACATTCGCAACGGTGATTGGAGAGTTTACGTTTGCTAGCCTTCTCAATCGTCCTACCTTTGGGCCCTATCTGCAATTGATTGGCGCCAAGCGCGCCTACGAGCCAGCAGCTTTGGCCGTGATCTCATTCCTCATCACTTGGGCCTGCATGGGTCTGTTACAATTGGCGGGGCAAGCCTCGCGCCGCAATATGGGTACGAAATCATGAGTTTTGTTGAAATCAAAAGCCTGCATAAAAATTTCGGTGCAAATCAAGTTGTGCGCAATGTGAGTTTGCAAGTTGAGCGCGGCGAATTTATTTCTCTGCTCGGCCCATCGGGCTGCGGCAAGACCACGGTGCTGCGCATGGTGGCTGGATTCGAATTGGCAAGCTCTGGAAAAATCATTATTGATGGCCAAGATATGACGCATCTCAGCCCGGCTAAACGAGGCGTGGGCATGGTGTTTCAGTCCTATGCGCTGTTTCCAAATATGAATGTGGCAGACAATGTGGGCTTTGGTTTGAAAGTCGCGGGCAAATCTGCGCTGGAAATCAAATCACGCGTGGCAGAAATGTTGGAACTGATCAAACTGCCGCATCTCGCTTCGCGCTATCCGTTTCAAATGTCAGGTGGCCAACAACAGCGTGTCTCTTTGGCGCGCGCCCTTGCTGTGAGCCCGCGGATTTTACTTTTGGATGAACCTCTTTCGGCGTTGGATGCAAAAATTCGTGTCTCGCTGCGTGAAGAAATTCGCGCCCTTCAAAAAAAACTTGGCATCACGACCATCTTCGTGACCCATGATCAGGAAGAAGCCCTTTCCATGTCCGACCGCGTTGTGGTGATGAATGAAGGGTGTATTGAGCAGGCTGGTACACCACATGAAATTTATAGCCATCCCAAGACAAATTTTGTGGCGAGCTTTGTGGGCACGCTAACGAGGTTTGATGCTGAAATTATTGATGCGACATCAGGCAAGTTAAAGCTTGGCGATCAATTCATCTTGTCGGGTCAAACGCTTCATGGAGCGGCAGGCCAGAAAATGAGTTTAGCGATTAGACCTGAAGCAATAGCTTTGGGGAAAGGCGGCAAATCGGCCAATGCGCTTTCTGTGGAAGTTGAAGATTTAAAATTCATGGGTTCCATCTTGCGGGTGCACGCAAAGCTTGGTCAACAGAGTTTGATGTTTGATATGTTTAACCAATCCAGCCAACAATTGCCCAAGATTGGCGAAAATATCACCGTAAATTTCTCTCCGCGGGATTTGGTTTTGCTTGAGACCTAGATTTTAGTTGCGGTTGCGCGAAGGCTTTGTCCGTCCTATAAAGCTGGCAACTGATTTCAATCGGACATAAAAATCATGATCAAGTCTGAGCTCGTTCAAAAAATTGCAGATAAAAACCCACATCTTTATCACCGTGATGTGGAGCGGATTGTGAATAAAATATTCGACGAAGTGATCGATTCGATGAAAGGTGGATCGCGCGTTGAGCTGCGCGGATTTGGGGCTTTTTCGGTGAAAGAACGCGATGGCAGACAGGGGCGCAACCCGCGCACGGGAGAGAGCGTTGAAGTGACGCCAAAGCGGGTGCCATTTTTCAAGACTGGTAAAGAACTGCGCGCGCGCCTTAATGGCACTGTTGCCAAAGAAAAGGCCTGATTTTTGCGCCGTATTTTGCGTTGGATTGTTTGGCTGCCGATTGCCATTATCGTTGTTTCATTTGCGGTGGCCAACAGACAATGGACGAGGCTTTCGCTTGATCCATTTTCAGCTACCTCGCCTTTTCTGACCATTGAAATGCCGCTTTGGGCGTTGTTTATTTTTGGTGTATTCATTGGGTTGATTGTGGGTTGGACGGTATGTTGGTTTGCGCAAGGGCGGCACCGGAAATTGGCGCGTGAGCGGGCACGGGATATTGCGCGGCTGCAAAGTGAACTGGAGTCGGCGAAAGACCCTGTAGTGGCTTCGACAGAGCTTTCACCTTTCATTGGCATTGGGCCATGAAGTTTATTTCTGCTGACGAGATTGCGCGGGTGGTTTCTTACAAAGATATTGTTGAGGCTTTGCGCGATGGGTTTCGCGCGGACATCGAAACACCGGTGCGCCACCATCATGAGACGGGCCCTGCGACCACATTGCTATTGATGCCAGCTTGGGGGAGGGAGTTTACGGGCCTTAAAACTGTGACCGTGAAGACCGACAATGCGGCCTTGGGTGTGCCCACGGTTCAGGCCGCATATATGTTGATCGACAATAAAACTGGAACGCCTGTGTGTTCAATGGACGGAACAGAGCTGACCAGACGGCGCACGGCTTGCGCTTCGGCTTTGGCTTGCGATTATTTATCGCGGAAAGATTCCTCGACCCAGTTGATTGTGGGGGCTGGGGCGTTGGCCTTACATTTCGCACGGGCCCATGCTGCTGTGAGGCCCATTAAAACAGTTTTGATTTACAATCGCACTTTGGCCAAAGCGCAGACTGTGGCTGCCGCATTGGCAAATGAGGGATTTGCCGCCGAGGCAGTTTCGGATTTGGAAAATGCGATTGGGCGGGCTGACATCATTTCGGGGATTACAAGTTCAAGTGCTGTGATTGTGAAGGGCGCTTGGTTAAAGCCCGGAACACATGTGGATTTGGCAGGAGCTTTTAAACCCAGCATGCGCGAGGTGGACGGCGATACGGTGGCCGCTGCCCGCGTTTATGTCGATACACGCGAGGGGGCTTTGGCTGAGGCCGGGGATTTGATCCAGGCGCGGGATGAGGGGCGCTTTGATTTCAAGAATGTGCAGGGCGATTTATTCGAGCTTTGCCGCGGACAAGTTCATGGCCGGAAAACTGAGGCTGAGATTACGTTATTCAAATCCTGCGGCACGGCTTTGGAAGATTTGGCGGCGGCGACATTGGTGCATTTGCGCAGCTGAAGTTTTCGCGCTAGTTCAGTTTCATGACTTTCAAAAACCCTATTTGCGTGGCTTTGGACACACCTGAACTTTCCCGTGCGCTCGAACTTGCCAAGCTTCTGCATGGCCATGTGGGCATGTTGAAAATTGGCATGGAGTTTTTCTATGCACATGGCGCAAAGGGATATGAAGCATTGGGGGCGGCGGGCATTCCGATTTTCTTGGATATGAAGCTGCATGATATTCCAAACACTGTGGCGCAGGGTTTACGATCACTTTTGAAACTTGCACCAGCCCCTGCCATTACTAATGTTCATGCCACCGGTGGATTGGATATGATGAAAGCGGCTCGGGATTCTGTGGGCTTGGAGACCAAATTGATTGCAGTTACAATTTTGACTTCGCTTTCGAATGAGGATTTGTGGGCGGCTGGTTTTGCGCGTGACCAAAAAACCGACGATCAGGCGTTGCGTTTAGCTGAGTTGAGCTATCAAGCAGGCTTGGATGGTGTGGTGTGCAGCCCGCTGGATTTGCAAGCTATTCGTACCAAATTGCCGCGTAAGTTTTTAACAGTTGTGCCGGGCATAAGGCCTGTAGATAGTTCGGCCCATGATCAAAAACGTGTGGCCACGCCAAAGTGGGCTGTCGATGCTGGTGCTGATATTTTGGTGATTGGGCGGGCGATCACGGGTGCTGTTGATCCGGCCAGTGCTGCGCAAGCGATTTTGGAAAGTTTGCGTTGATGGCGCAAGTTAAAATTTGCGGGCTGTCTGAACCGATGACCATGAAAGCCGCGATTGATGCAGGCGCTGATATGGTGGGTTTGGTATTTTTTGCTAAATCCCCCCGCAATGTGAATGTTGAACAGGCAGCAGCTTTGGCGAAGATGGCTAAGGGCAAGGCTGCCGTGGTGGCTTTGGTTGTTGATGCCGATGATAAATTGTTGGAGCTGATTACAAAACGGGTGCGGCCTGATTATTTTCAGGCCCATGGCAATGAGACGCCAAACCGAGTTTTGGAAATTGCGAAATTAACCGGCGTGAAGGTGATCAAAGCGATTGCTGTGCGTGAGGCTTTAGACGTCGCAAAGGCTGAAAGTTACCTTGGCAAGGCTGATCTGGTTTTGTTTGATGCTAAAGCGCCAGACAGTTTGAAAGATGCTTTGCCCGGTGGAAATGGTATTTCATTCGATTGGGCGCTTTTGAAGGGCATCAAAGGACGATTTATGCTGTCTGGCGGGCTTAACCCTGAAAATGTCGCGGAAGCTATCGCAATCACGGGTGCGCCAATTGTAGATGTGTCTTCGGGCGTTGAAACCGCGCCCGGCATTAAGGATGCGGCCCTTATTGGGAAATTCATTGAGCAGGCCAAGCTCAGCGGCTAGAACCAGTTTAGTTTTGAAGGAACGATCATGACGGCAATTCCCAATTCTTATCGCACGGGCCCTGACGAGAAAGGCCTTTTTGGCATTTATGGCGGGCGCTTTGTGGCCGAAACTTTGATGCCGCTGATCTTGCAGTTGGAGCAGGCTTATAAGGATGCGAAAGCCGATCCTTCATTTCAAGCTGAACTTGATGATTTTCTGGAACATTATGTGGGCAGGCCATCGCCACTTTATTTTGCTGAACGGCTGACCGAGCATTTAGGCGGCGCCAAAATTTATATGAAGCGTGATGAGCTCAATCATACAGGTGCTCATAAAATCAACAACGTGATGGGCCAGATTTTGCTGGCGCGGCGCATGGGCAAGAAGCGCATTATTGCAGAGACGGGGGCTGGCCAACATGGCGTGGCGACGGCCACGGCTTGTGCGCGTTTCGGTTTGGAATGCATCATCTATATGGGTGAAGTTGACATCGCACGCCA
>CAXTKN010000143.1:2400-6789 GCA_964244805.1 uncultured Aestuariivirga sp. | reverse complement strand
GGCATGGGAGCAGGACGCCGTTCGCCTTTCTGTCGCCACTGAAGAGGGTATGTCTAGAGGCGAACCTTCGCGTTTGGATGAAGTGATGGATACTCAGTCTGAACTACCCGGTAAGGCGGCAAATCGACCATCTTCGCCGACCAAGGCTGGGTGACTGCATAATAAGACGGGAGGGAGTCGTTTGGTGTTCAAACGATTCTCGAAACCCCTCTGGTCACGTTCAAATGCGTGACTCCCTCCCCCGACCAAGGGGAGGGATAACGAGTGTAACTTACGCGCCTTCAACGCCTTTCACGAACCAATCCATGCCGGATAATGCACCGTCATCGAGCTTGGCGCCCTTGGCGATTTTTTCGGCACCAGATTGATCGGCGATTGGGCCGGTGAACACGTCGTAGCTGCCATCTTTCCAGCCTGCTTGGATCTTGTCTGCGGCTGCGGCCACTTCTTTTGGAAGGGAAGCATTATAGGGCGAGATCACGACTGAACCTTCCTTGAAGCCCCACCAAGTATCGGTGGATTTCCATGAGCCATCGAGAACAGCTTTGGCGCGTGACAAATAATACGGGCCCCAGATGTCTTCAATTGCTGTGAGATGCGCCTTTGGTGCAAAGCGTGACATGTCAGCGCCTTGACCAAAGCCGAAGATGCCTTTCTTTTCGCAAACCTGGAGACAGGCAGCACTGTCTGTATGGGCGGTGATCACATCGCAACCGAGGTTGGCGAGGGTTTCGGCGGCAGCTGCTTCCTTGGCTGGATCGAACCACGAGTCAATCATCACCATCTTCACTTTCACATTTGGGTTCACAGCCTGAGCTGCCAGTGTGAATGCGTTGATGCCCATGACCACTTCAGGCACCTTGAAGGAGCCGAGATAGCCAATGGTGCCCGTCTTCGTGGTCATGCCAGCGATTGTGCCGAGCACGGAACGGCCCTGGTGAAAGCGTGAGTTATAGGTTGCAACATTGTCAGCGCGTTTGAAGCCTGTGCAATGTTCGAACTTCACATCGGGGAATTCTTTTGCAACTTGCAGCGTTTGATCCATATAACCAAATGAGCTTGTGAAAATCAGCTTATGACCTTGTTGGGCCAAATCACGAATGATCGGAACTGCTGAAGCGTCTTCGGCAACGTTTTCAACATAGTCAGCTACCACTGCGCCGCCCAAGCCATCGACCATGGCTTTGCGGCCCTTTTCATGCGCCCAAGTCCAACCGAAATCGCCGATTGGGCCGAGATAAATAAAGCCCACTTTGAGTGGATCAGCAGCCATGGCGCGGCCACCGATCATTGGCATGGCGAGTGCCGCAGCACTAGCCTTGATCAAATTACGTCTGTTCATTTTCATCATAGAGTCTCCCTGTTGAAGTTAAATTAGTCAGTCGGCATAAATGGCTTGCCAAGACAGGCGGGCGCTTCGCTTCCGGTGCGTTCACGCGCTGAGATAACAGCCAATACGATAATCGCCATCAGATAAGGCATTGCAGCCCAGAACTGTGACGGTAAAATAGCGTTCTTTGAAGCTTTGGCATAAAACTCCAGAGTCATGAGAATACCAAAGAAATAAGCGCCACCCAAAAGGCGACTTGGTTTCCATCCGGCAAACACCACAAGAGCAAGCGCTATCCAGCCCCTGCCCGCTGTCATTTGCTGCGCCCACATGGGCGTGATCACCATCGAGAAATAACTGCCGGCGATGCCAGCCATGGCACCACCAAAGGCAATGGCACTGTAGCGAATGCCGATGACGGAATAGCCAATCGAATGTGCTGAATGATCATTCTCACCCACAGCGCGCAAGATCAACCCTGCCCTTGTGCGCTTGAGAAACCACGCCACGGCAAACACCATGAACAAGGCGAAATAGACCATCGGCGAATGGCCGAAGATAATGCGCAAGATGGGATCACGCGACCAACCATCCGGGAAAATGCTGGAAAATTCCGGCACGATAATACCAACATAGCTATTGCCAATCAGTGTTGACAGCCCAATGCCAAAAATTGCCAAGGCGAGGCCTGTGGCCACTTGATTGGCGCCAAATGTCAAAACCAAAAGCCCAAACACCAGCGATGCCGCTGCACCTGCCGCCGCTGCCGCCAACATGCCAAGCCAAGGGTTGAATGTCGTAAAGGTGACAGCAAAGCCTGTAACAGCGCCAATCAACATCATGCCTTCAACACCAAGATTTAAGACGCCGCTTTTTTCAACCACAAGCTCGCCTGTGGCTGCGAGCAAAATAGGCGTGGAGATTCCGATGACAGTGATAAATGCAGAGATGAAAAAATCCAGCGTCATGCTGCCGCTCCCAGGCTGCGCTGAATGCGAAGGCGGTAGCGCACCAACACATCACCTGCAAGAATGAGAAACAGCATCAACGCTTGAAAAATGCCGCCAGCAGCGCTGGGCACATGCACCGTGGTTTGCGCCACTTGACCGCCAACTGACGTAATGGCCAGCACGAAGCCCGCAATGAAAATGCCGATCGGGTTTAAGCGACCTAGAAATGAAACAATGATAGCGGTGAAGCCATAACCCGATGGAAAGCCGAGATTGAGCTGGCCGAGCTGGCTTGTGGCTTCCAGAATTCCTGCAAGCCCGGCCATGCCGCCGCTGATCATTAAAGTTGACCAAATTGTTTGATTAGCATTGAACCCGCCATAACGCGCTGCATGTGCTGCTGCACCGCTGACGCGCACGTTGAAACCATAGAGGGATTTCTTCATCACAACCCAAAACACAATAGTGAGTACGATGGCAAAGATTAAGCCCGGCGGAATGGATGTGCCTGGAATCAAGCGTGGCAAAAGCTGCGCGTCGGTGAAGGCAGCTGTTTGCGGGAAGTTGTGACCGTTAGGGTCTTTCCAAGGGCCAGTGATGAGATAACTAAGGAGTTGAAGTGAAACATAAACCAGCATCAAACTGGAAAGCACTTCATTCACTTTAAACCTTGTGCGCAAAATTGCCGGGATAGCGGCATAAACCGCACCACCGATAACACCCGCAATCAGCATCAAAACGAGAACCCAATGGCCTGTCACATTAGGTGTGAGATACGCCACGCCTGCCCCAGCGATGGCACCCACAATATATTGCCCCTCGGCACCTATGTTCCAAACTTTGGCCGTGTTACCGAGTGACAAGCCCAATGCGATGATGATCAAAGGCGCTGCCTTGGTGGCCACATCTTGCCATTTGTAAGACGACAGCACAGGCGTGAAGAAAAATTCTTTGATGGTACGCTGACCGTCAAAGCCTAACGCATCAAAAAGTATCGCACCAATGATCATAGTCAGAACCACCGCAGCTATTGGTGTGGCCACTTGCATCAGCTTGCTGGGCTCCGGGCGCTTTTCGAAACTAATGCGCATGCACACCACCCATCAGCAGGCCTATTTCCTCTATCGATATTGTGCCTACTTTTCGCGGAGGTGATAAGCGGCCAAGGTTGATAACGCTCATCGTGTCGCTCAAATCCAATAGCTCGTCCAGGTCTTGGCTGATCACGACAATGGCCGAACCCTTGGCCGCAAGGTCTACAATGGCTTGGCGAATGGCCGAGGCAGCACCCGCATCAACGCCCCATGTGGGTTGGCTCACAATGAGCACATCTGGCGCTTGCAAAATCTCACGACCCATGATGAATTTTTGTAAGTTTCCGCCAGAAAGCGATCCCGCCAAAGATGTGGGGCCAAGGGCTTTCACTTTGAAACTTTCGATCACACTGGCCGCAAAACCGCTGGTCTTACCGCCATCAACCATACCATTTGCGACCAGACCTTTGCGTTGCCGCGCTGTGAGCAAAGTATTTTCGGTTAAACTAAATTCGCCAACAGCGGCGTGGCCATTGCGTTCTTCAGGCACGGAGCAAAGCCCTAGAACGCGTCGATCAGATGGCCCCATATGGCCCAGTGCTTTGCCATCAAGCAATATTGAATTTGACGATGTAACCTCACCACTCAAAACTTCCAGCAATTCATTTTGACCATTGCCCGCAACACCGGCAATTCCGTAAATTTCGCCCGCACGAACAGAAAAACTAATATCATGCAACGCCACACCAAAATCACCGCGCTTTGGCACGCTCAAAGACTTCACTTCAAACTTGGATACACCAAAGCTGCGGCCATCGGCTTTAGAAACATCTTTGAGATTGGCACCAATCATCAACTCCGCCATTTCGCGCGAGGTCTTCTTGCGCGGATCGCAAGTGGCCACTCGTTTTCCGCCACGCAGGATGGTTGCAGTTTCGCACAGCGCTACAATTTCGTGGAGCTTATGCGAGATATACAAAATGGAACATCCGCTGCTTGCCAGTTTGCGCAGTGTTTCGAAAAGCTGTTCAACTTCCTGAGGGGTGAGAACCGAAGTCGGCTCATCCATGATCAG
>CAXTKN010000143.1:0-2300 GCA_964244805.1 uncultured Aestuariivirga sp. | reverse complement strand
GGCTGCATGATGCCGTAAATCATTTTAACGAGCGTAGATTTGCCCGCACCATTTTCGCCAAGCAGAGCGTGAATCTCACCCGCGCCAACCTGAACACTCACGTGATCATTGGCCAAGACACCAGGGAATTGCTTTGAAATCCCCCTCAATTCAAGCCGCAGAGGCTCGTGCGCCGTCATCCGTTTATCCACATCCCCGTCGCTGGCTTTTCACCAGATTTTGAAGCACTATGCGCAGAATGGAAATGACAGGCAAGTAAACCCTGTAAAAAAATTGGGCAAAAATTGAGAATCCAAGGTTTCTGCACAATTATTAGCTTGCCGCCCTAAATTTTGCCAAGGAATTGCTTATGAAAAGACCACTCCGCCCTGAAGATGAAAAGCTGTTACGGCTGAGTTTTGATGTTGCCAAACGCGCTCGTGAATCGGGTGATCATCCCTTCGGTTCGGTTCTGGCCGACGCAGATGGTAATGTGTTGATGGAGCAAGGCAACGGTTACACTTCTGAGGGCGGTGACCGGACGGCTCATGCCGAACGCATTTTGGCGTCTCGCGCGGCTAAGAAATATGATGTGGCATTTTTACAAGGTTGCACACTTTATACATCCGCAGAGCCCTGCGCCATGTGTTCAGGTGCCATCTATTGGGCGGGTATTGGCCGCGTGGTGTTTGGACAAACCGAGAAGGCGCTGAAAGAACAGACGGGCGACCATGAGGAAAACCCAACTTTGGATTTGCCGTGCCACATTGTGTTTGAAGCGGGCCAAAGACCTACAGAAATTGTGGGGCCGCTGCTTGAACTTGAAGCGGCAAAATTGCAGGATGATTTTTGGAACGCCCGTAAAGATTAGGAACACCCATGCTGAACGACACCGACAAAAAATTCCTTCGTATCGCTTATGATGAAGCCAAGGCGGGCTTTGACGAAGGCGGCTGCCCAATTGGTTCAGTTTTGGCGCGTGGCGAGACCCTCGTGAGCCAAGGGCGCAATCAGCGTGTGCAAGGCGGCGATCCAATTGCCCATGGCGAGATGGACGCGCTGCGCAAAGCGGGCCGCCAAAAGACCTACCGCGACACCACGCTTTATACTTCGCTCAGTCCTTGCATGATGTGCACAGGCACGATTATCCAATTTGGAATTCCGCGCGTGGTGATCGGCGAAAACCAAACCTTTGGCGGCAATGAAGACTTTTTGCGTTCTAAGGGCGTGGAAGTGATTGTTGCAGGCGATGCCGATTGCACCGCTTTGATGACTCGCTTTATCAAGGAAAAGCCGGAGTTATGGGCTGAAGATATTGCTGAAGATTGATTTGGCTCTCACCAACAAATAAACCCGGCATCGGCAACCACCGTCGCACCCGTCATAATGCTCGACGCATCAGACGCCAAGAAATGTACAACTGAGGCAATCTCGTCCGGCTGCCCTAAGCGCCCCATTGGCGTATCGCGCAGCCAATCCTTCATCGCTTCTTTAACGAACTCCAGCGAATGAACCATTGGTGTTTCAATGTAAGTCGGTGCCACCGCGTTCACACGCACACCCCGCGCCGCCCATTCAGCGCCCAAAGATGCCGTAAGATGATGCACGGCGGCCTTTGACGCGTTGTAGTAAGATTGGTTTTGCGGGCGATTGACGATGATCCCTGACATCGAACCGATATTGACAATGCTGCCTTTGCCTTTCTCCAACATCTGTTTACCAAAGGCCCGGCAACACCAGAATGTGCCATTGTAGTTG
The DNA here is from genome assembly GCA_964244805.1 of uncultured Aestuariivirga sp. Taxonomy (GTDB): domain Bacteria; phylum Pseudomonadota; class Alphaproteobacteria; order Rhizobiales; family Aestuariivirgaceae; genus Aestuariivirga. Next base: position 563 of record CAXTKN010000143.1, on the reverse strand, counting down.
ACATTGTTCACATCAAGCCAAAGCTCATCTGGCACATCTTCAGCGTTCACGCCTGAGCGCGCAATGCCAGCGCAATTGACCAGAATATCCATGGCCCCATGTTGCTTGAACAGAGCTTCAGCAACGTGGTTGACCTGTTCAGTGTTGGTCACATCCATGACCACCCTCTGCGCCTTGTAACCTTTGGATTGTAAATGCGCCAAGCCGCTGGCCGCGATATCAGGGTCGCGGTCCGCGATGATGACATATGCGCCAGCTTCGGCGAGCGCCTCGGAACAACAAAGCCCAATGCCGCGTCCACCACCTGTTACGACAGCTTTACGTCCATTCAATTTGAATTTTTCGAGATACATGTTTCCACCTCTTTTTTTGGAGCCTAACAAACAAAGTTTCACTCTTGCAAGTTTTCTTGTGCGCAGTGATAAGTTGCAACATGAATGTTTCCTATGACTACATAATCGTTGGCGGTGGTTCGGCAGCTTGCGTTGCAGCTTGGCGGTTGACGCGTGATACAAAAGCTTCAGTTTTGCTCCTTGAGCGCGGTGCCGCCAAACCAGATTTTC
>CAXTKN010000142.1:0-6801 GCA_964244805.1 uncultured Aestuariivirga sp. | reverse complement strand
TTAATGCCTGCTCTGCATTGGTCGAAACGAAGTGTCAGCGATACGAACAAGGCCTTGTGGGGTGCCATTGTGATTGAGACTTCTGGTGGTGTTATTTATTTCGCAGCTGATACGGGATATGGCACTGGCGAAACATTCCGCGAAGTGAAATCAAAATTTGGTGCGCCGCGATTATCTTTGCTCCCCATCGGTGCCTATGAGCCACGTTGGTTTATGAAACCTCAACATATGAATCCGGAAGAGGCTGTGCAGGCGCATTTGGATTTGGGGAGCGCCAAAAGTTTGGCTATTCATCATGGAACAGTGCAACTCACCGATGAAGCTGTGGATGCGCCAGTGGTGGCTTTGCAGGAAGCAATGGCACATCATAAAATTGAAAAGGCCGACTTCATAGTGAGTGAAATCGGCCAGAGTATTAAAATCGAATAGTCTTATGCCGCGCTATCGGCATCCTTTGCGCGGCTCATGCGCTTGCGCTCATTTGGGTCGAGGTATATCTTCCGTAGGCGGATGGATTTTGGGGTGATCTCAACAAGTTCATCTTCGCCCACATAGGCCAGTGCTTTCTCCAGCGACATCTTGATGGGCGGTGTCAGCACTACGGCTTCATCCTTGCCGGATGCGCGCACGTTGGTCAGCTTCTTGCCCTTGATGACGTTGAGTTCAAGATCATTGCCGCGTGTGTGTTCGCCAATAATCATGCCAGCATAAACCTTGGTGCCGTGTTCGATGAACATTGGCCCGCGATCTTGCAGGTTGAAAATGGCATAGGCCACAGCATCGCCATCAGAGTTCGAAAGCAAAGCGCCTGTGAAGCGGCCCGGAATTTCGCCAACATGGGGTGCATAGGCGTGGAAAATGCGGTTCATGATAGCGGTGCCGCGCGTATCAGACATCAACTCGCCTTGATAACCAATCAATCCGCGCGTTGGTGCGTGGAACATAATACGTTGGCGGCCAACACCTGATGGACGCATGTCGCGCATTTCGGCGCGGCGCTCCGAAAGTTTCTGCACCACAATGCCAGTGTGCTCTTCGTCAACGTCGACGATCACTTCTTCAATCGGCTCAAGTTTTTCGCCGGTTTCGGGATCAGTCTTGAATACAACGCGTGGGCGGCCCACGGTCAGCTCAAAGCCTTCGCGACGCATGGTCTCAATCAAAATGCCCAATTGCAATTCGCCGCGGCCAGCCACTTCGAACGCGTCGGTTTCAGATTCAGACGCAGATACTTTGAGCGCAACATTGCCTTCAGCTTCGCGCAGCAAACGTTCACGAATGACGCGCGATTGAACCTTGTCGCCTTCTTTGCCAGCCAGCGGGCCGTCATTGATGCGGAAAGTCATGGTTAGCGTAGGTGGATCGATTGGCTGTGCGTGGATTGGTGTGGTGACAGTTGGATCGCAAATCGTGTCGGCCACCGTTGTTGTGGTGAGACCTGAGATCGCGATGATGTCGCCAGCAAAGGCTTCATCAACTGGGATGCGCTCCAAACCACGGAAAGAGAGCACTTTCGAAACACGGCCAGTTTCAACAACATTGCCTTCACGACCAAGCGACTTGATCGCTTGGTTGGCTTTAACCGAGCCAGAGCGAATGCGGCCTGTGAGAACGCGGCCCAAGAATGGGTTGGCTTCAATGGTCGTCACCAACATGCGGAACGGGCCTTCTTCGATCACCGGCGGCTTGAAGTGGCTGACGATTTTATCAAACAGCGCGTCCATATTTTCTTGCGGGCCTTTTGGATCAAGGCTCATCCAGCTGTTCTTTGCTGAACCATAAACGATTGGGAAATCGAGTTGCTCGTCAGTTGCATCGAGAGCAGCGAAGAGGTCGAACACTTCGTTGACAACTTCAACATGGCGTTCATCGGGACGGTCAATCTTGTTGATCACAACAATAGGCTTCAAGCCAAGCTTCAAGGCCTTTTGCAGCACGAACTTGGTTTGTGGCATGGGGCCTTCGGCGGCATCGACGAGAAGAACGGCACCATCTACCATGTTCAAAATACGTTCAACTTCACCGCCGAAATCGGCGTGGCCTGGGGTGTCCACGATGTTGATGCGTGTGTCTTTCCAGGTGAGCGATGTCACCTTGGCCAGAATCGTAATGCCGCGTTCGCGTTCCAGATCATTGGAATCCATGGCGCGTTCAGCCACTTTTTGATTTTCGCGGAACGAGCCCGAGAGCGACAGCAATCGGTCGATCAATGTGGTTTTGCCGTGGTCTACGTGGGCAATAATAGCAATATTGCGCAAATTCATAATGGCGCCAACTTTCATTTAAGCGTTAGGGATTTCCGGCCACTTAGCATGTGCAACATGACAAAGCAATTTATCGCTGAGAATTGTTTTCCGGCTTCATAAAGGCATCAAAAGCCGCCCAGAATCGTTCGCGGATGGCGTTGGTCTCGTTCAGAATCTCGTGTTCTGCACCTTCGATCACAGTTAATGAAAAACCGGGCACCCGGGCCACAAAATTGCGTGTTTCGCGGTTATCCACCACGCGGTCATTGCCTGCCAGAACGATCAATGTGGGGCAGGATGGGCCTTTTTTGCGCGGCCAACGGCGCAGGCGCGACATGCTGTTCATGGCGGCACGCAGCCAGCTATAAGTCGGGCCGCCAAGACCAAGCTGTGGATGGGCTTCGAGTATAGCAACATCGCGTTCCCACCTGCCCCTGTCAGACATGAGGATATTGCCCTCAAACTGGCTTTTTTGCACCACGGGCTTGGCGCTTGCACCGGGGATGTAAATCCAGCCAAAGCCGCAATATTTCACAATGAAAGTCAATATTGGAACGAGCCATTTAGGCCATTTGCCAAAGTGAAAGCCCAGTAACGGGCCGGTCATTACGGCGCGGGTGAAATAATTGTGGTCACGCAAGGCTCGCAACAAAAGCTGGCCGCCCATTGAATGTGCCAAAGCATAATAGGGTTTGGGGCATTGCTGCTCAATCAGCTTTTCCATGACGGCTTTTAAATCTTTGTCGTAATCAGCAAAAGACTTCACAAAGCCGCGCAAGGGATTTTTCAAAAGCCGCTGAGAACCGCCTTGGCCGCGCCAATCAAAACTGGCCACGGCATAACCCCGCTTTGTAAGATCGCCAAAAGTTTCGAAATAGCGCTCCACAAATTCAGTACGGCCATTGAGGACAACCACTGTGCCACGCTTGGCGGTTTCAGGAACAATGGTAATTGCGCGCAAGCGAATGCGATCTGCAGTCACAACCTCGTGGCACTGGCTGCCTGAGGGCTCGCGATTTTGAAGTGTGGGGTAAAACGGCATCGTGGGCGGGGTTTATTCACAAATCCCTCTCAATAACAAGGGTTGAAGATTTTTGCATTCGATCAGTTTGAATTTCCGGTTGTGGTCTTTCATGGGAAGTGCACGGGGCGGCACCTATACGGCGGGTTTTGACCCGTTGCGGAGATGCCGCAATTTTCCGGCGTACGATTTGTCGGCTAGATATTATTGCTAAGTCCCCAGACGACTTGTCCAATCTTCGGTTTGACAGGTTGCAACCCGTCTTCTGGCCAATTGTCTCCAGCCCTCGGCAAGTTCTGGGATTTCTGACATTTGCGCAAGTTCATCCTTGGTTTTTGTGTCACGATAGAGAAGTCGCGTGAGACGTGATAGGGGCCAATCAGGTTGTTGCCGATTATCGAGAACTAGTGCGTCGCCCGCGCTGGCTCTACCCTCTTCCAAGACCCGATAGTACCAACCCGTACGGCCAGTCTTTTGAACGGAAAAGGCCATGTCGTTGCGGCCAAAACGCTTGTTAAGTTTCCAGCACGGCTGGCGACCTTGGCTGATCTGCAGGACGGCTGATCCGAAACGCATCACATCGCCGATGCAAACATCAGCTTCGATCAATCCTGAAGTGCTGAAGTTTTCGCCGAAAGCGCCAGCATACTCGAGAAGTGGATGCGCACCGATCTCTTCTTTCCAAACCGGATAATGATCCCGAGGATATTGATGGAGTGCCTTCTCTGCTCCACCGTGATTGACCAGATCAGCCTGAGCGTCGCCAACAAGACCGGTTTTGGTGATTATCCAAGGACCATGCACAACACGTTTGTCGATACCGCTCAATCTATCATCATCGGGCAGCGGCTGCACGGTGCCAGCAAGTACAATCGGGATAAGAGGTTGTAACATCTCAACTCTCAATCGGTTTGGTACAAGCACCTTCACCAAATCCATCGTATAGTTTTGAAAGTTGCGTAGAAACAGCTGCCGGGTTTTCGGCAAGAAGAGACCCAATAGCCATACCTAAACCCATATCCTCTTCTTGGCCAAAGCCTTGATGTCGGATTTTTCCGTCTCTGCTTATCAAGATGGATGTTGGCGTGCCCTGCATCTGATAACGTTGCATGGTGACAGGAATGGGAACGCCATCACCAGGTTGGTCAACGCCAATCGGAAAAGTCAGGCGGTATTCGTGGATGAAAGCTTCGAGCGACACGGGCGTCATGGCGGCGTGATGTTCAAACACAGTGTGCAATCCAATCACAGTCAGATCAGTGTTGCGAAACAAGCGATGCGCCCGCTCGGCTTGCGGGGTGCCATGTGACACGCAGCCTGGACACAACATTTGAAATGCGTGCAACAGAACGACGCGCCCGCGTAGTCCCTCTAATGTGAGTGGCTGTGGTGTGTTGAACCACTGTGAGACAAAAAGCTCTGGGGCCGTCGCACGCATCATAATCATGCCTCCTTGCGCCAATAGTTGTTGGCTGAGGCTACGGTCTGGAAATTTGTCGCAACGACTTGAGAGGCGGCCGTGAGACTGTCGGCGCTCTTAGCATAGTCGGCGCGCAGTTCGGTGCGCACGGCGGCATCTGGTTGGGTGAATTTAACAGCCATCCGCGAAAGCTTTATGGCCAGTTTATAGCCCTCTTGAGGTGTAGGTGCTATCAATGATGGAAGCCAGGAATCAGCCATATTTTTTTATCCTTTAAATGTGCGACTTGGCGAGCAGAGCTGGATTTAAGCGACCCATTCGTGTCATATTCAATCTCCTTCTCTTTTTGCTTGGAGGGGGAACATTGGGCGGTCCGGCGATGGCAAGTCGCCGGGCCGTTTTCTTGTGAAACTTATTTTGCAGGGACTACTTTTCCAGGCAAGCTGAGATTGCCAGACGCCACTTTAAACACATTTTTTACGCAGAGCAGCGGCGCATGGAGATTGGCATTGACTTTGAGGCCAGCAGTCACCCCATCAAAACTAGCTGTGGAGAGCGCTCCGATTTTTTCAAGCGGCACGTGAACATCAACAACATCTGAGGCAAGTTCAGTTTTATATTCTGGGCTGTCGATGAGGATAGGAGCACCCGGCCATGTTTCTGGTAGTTTTGGCTTTGTGCCTGCCGGAATATCTTTGACTTTTAAGCCTCCGCCGCACGCCTTATCTTCATTCAGCACAACCCAGTGGGCATGCCAGCGATCACGGTTCTTGGCACCCTTGGCGGCATCATCAAAATCAGGATGGAAGGTTGCAGCCAAAGCCACAATACCTTGATCCTTATCAAATCCAACATCAGATGAATTAAGGCTGGTCGGCCAAACATACGCATAAACATCCGAGCCTTCAAACTTGCCAACTGACTTCGGTTTTTCCTTTCCAGCATCGGCTCTCACACGGGTGTGAAAGATCGCTTCACCATTTGCCGTAGTGACACGAGTTTCAACAATATCAAACGAGGCCATGATTTTATCATCGGTTTTGGCGTTGATTTCTTGAGCGTGACTGGTGGCCACAAGGCAAAGCAGAGCTGTACACGCGAAGCCTAAGCCTCGCAGGTTGGTTCTGTTCATTTTTTAAATCCTTCTATTCAGAGTTGGTTGCTTGGAGGGTTGCTGATCCTTTGTTGAATGCAGACCAAGTGGCAGCCTGGGTAGCAGGGTCAGCAGTTTCATGATCGTTGCAATCGAGACGAAGATGCTGGTCTCCGAATGCTGCGTTCACAAAGGCGCAATGATGCGGATTAAGCGCATCAGAATAAATGTTGGGTCGGAAATGCTTGCAAGTGACACAGAGGCGCTGCACAGGCACTGACCCTTTGAGTTGCAAGCTGCGAATAAGTTTGATGAGCAGCAGCAAAAACTCTGTCTCTTCAACCGGAGCTAATGCCGCCAGCGATTCTTCAGTCGCAGAGGCAGACATGCCGATTGCTTTCAGCATCTTGCGGCCTAGTTGCGTGATTGTGACTCCGACAGAACGCGCATCATCTGCCGATACAGTTTTTTGAATAAGTTTTTTGCGGTCAAGGGCAGCAATGGAATCTGTGGCTGTCGGTTGGGAAACACCAAGTTGGGCTGCGATTTCCTTAACCCGAATTGCTCCAGCATTTCGCCCGGCCAAAAAAGCCAAAACATGTGCTTGTGTGGGGTTCAGCCCAAGTGCCGTAGTTGCTGACCAGCGTTCAGAGCGCAGCACGGCACCAACGCGCTCAAGACCGTCCTTAATACGGTTAGATATTGGAGTCGAAAAAGGCTCTGGCTTGTTCATAAAATATGATTAGGACTCCTATTCATATTTGTCAAGTGTGATTTCTTCCGCTGTTGGCCCTTAGCGACTGTTTGGCTGTTTACATTCTATGTAGGCAAACCATTTGATTGCAGACGTCGCGCGTCGTGGCGAGGGCACGTTCTCGAAGTTCAGATTGATCTAAAGTTTCCTTACCGCCGTCAATTCGCCGCTGGCGGAAATGATCCGTCTTTGAAACTCAGACCTGCCATGTTAACCTGCCAATTGCATACGTGCTTGGGCCAGATCGTATGAGGTCTGCATTCTCAT
>CAXTKN010000141.1:2629-6846 GCA_964244805.1 uncultured Aestuariivirga sp. | reverse complement strand
GTTTTCAGCTGATGATTAGATAAATCAAAACTCTGGGTTATTTTCGCATCAGCAAATTCAAGCGAAGCATTCAAAGGGTCAGCAAGCATGTTGCCTTTATCAATTACAATGTTTTGTTTCTCCGAACTGAGTGCAAAACCTGGGCCCATCAACAAACCATCAAAGGCTTGCTGCAATCCATCTGCATCTTTCACCACATCAAGTTTTTTGTAAAACGGATCAGGCGAAAGCGAAACCAACGCAGCGTCCTCCAACTGGTAAGACGCCTTGCCCGTCAAAGCTGAAAGCATCGCTTGGGGGCTGCGCCCCGTCCCTTGAAATTGTCCATCCAAAATCACGCGGCCTTGCGCAACACCACTGCCATCCTGCGCCTTCAAAAATGGCGCAATCATAATGGCCCCATGACCTGCACCATCGAGTACAAAACTGTTGTCACCCTGACGCACCGTCAAATCCAGCATGAAAGGCTCATGATCACCTTCCTGAGATGCAACAGATATGCTTCGGCTGCGTGGCTCAAAATTTATGCCCACAACAGATTCTTTGAGCGATGTTCCCAAGTTCGCTAGGGCAGCAGGTCGCAACCAAACCTCACCATGCCATCCTTCTGGAACTGGCGTTGAAAAACTGTCATCAAGCGCAGCCAGCGCATTGTGCCAAGGCATGAAGACGCTCGCCAAAATAGTCGTTAAATCCAAACGCTCAAATGCAAAATTGGCGTTGATTGTGCCATCGGCACCAAGGCTTCCTTCGCCAGTCACCGCCTGCCCACCCAACCGACCAACAAAACCTTTCATTTCCAATTTTTGATCTATGGATGAAAAATTCGCTTTAGCATCTATCGCGCCACCGAAAAGTGACGTGTGTTCCAGTCCCAGCGCCCGACCAAAAATCGATCCCTCTTTTGCAGTAAGGCTTCCAGTGCCTTCGAGATTTGGAATCTTACCAGCAGGTTTGTATTTGCCATCAAAACCAATTTCCGCATCAAAGAATAACCCTCTGATCGCAGTCTGATATCCCGTGGCATTTGCACCTGTTCCAACCACTGAAATTTTGCCCGGTCCAGTGCTGGCAATTTGCGGAGTAAACCCGAGCATACGGCTTAGATCTCCACCTTCAGCCGCATTAAGTTCCGCTGATAATCCGATCGTCGCGTCCAAGCCCTTGCTTAGATTTTTAACATCGCCACTTGCCGATATTTGGATCGGCCCGCTATTGCCCGTGGTGCCAAATGTCACAATTGGCTCATCTTTGCCTGGCCTTATTGTCACATCACTTTGCAAGTCTGTCCGGCCTAGCACACTCGACCAAGCAGGGTCGGGCCCTTTCGCAAATGCACCAACTAGACGCAACAATCCCCTCGGGTTTTCGGCTTCCACTGAAATTTTAACATCGCCCGATGGACCATCTGGCCCCTGCAATACTAAACCTTTGCCTTTTACGCGAGCACCTTCTACCGAACCGATATCCAGTGCCTTAATTTCAAAACCACTGAAGCTCGATGAAAAGTCTAAAGCTACATTTTGCGCCTCGACGCCATTCAAGCGCATCTTATCTGTTTGCAAACTGAGCCTTTTATCAAACCCACTTTCAGATTGGGCCAAAGGCCCAGCAAAAGCACCGTTCAAAATTTGGGCGCCTTTCAGTGAGAGATAATTATCCAAATCCAAAAGCTTCGCGTTCAACCGCAAATCAACTGACGGTAATTTGCCGAGCGATACTGCAAGTTCGGCAGAGCCTGACTCGCCGTCCAATTCATATTTCAAATTTTGAAATCCAAAGCGCTTGCCCGACCACGTCACGTCAGATTGCGCTTTCAATCTACCCCGCGCCCCAGTCCAATATTGCGCCAAAGAACCTTTGCCTTCAGGCCATAACCACGAGACAAAAGCCCGCATATCATTGCTTTCCATGGCTAAGCTGCCACCCAGTTCGGCTGCGTCGGCACCCGGAAATGCAATCCCGTCAAATTTCATTGCCGAACGGCCGGGAAGATTTGCCGTAAAATTTTGAATACGCACCGCTCCTTGTTGGGCCGAAGTTTTGAGTTTCACATTCTCTAATGTTTCACTCGCTGCCGAAAGCGAAGCGACACTTAGTGCTGCCGTCAAATCCAACTTCTCAGGAAATTCGGCGATCACGCGGTTCAGCAAAGCCATAACACCGCCGGCCCGCCAAACCCGCAATGATTGACCGCCTGCTAGACTATCAAGATCAATTCGCGGTGACGAAAGACTGAGGTCTATTTTAATTCCACGGTCCAACTGAATATCTGCATTACCTTCAATTAGCGTCCCGTTGTCCTTGCTATCAGCAGGCACAATGTGAATTTTTTCGAGTTTCACTTCATCAAAGTTTGCTGTGATGTCCGCCTGCATTTGCAGCGGCTTAAAACTTGCATCGAGGCTCTGTCGTCCATCGTCCGTAACAACCGGATTGAGGCTGACTTTACCGAGCAACTGGTCGTTGCTTTGGGTTCCGTCAAAGACAAATGCTGGCAAAGCGCCGTCGGTCGGCGCTATCTTAAAACTAAACTTAAACGGCTCATCTTTCATCCACGCCGAACTTGCAAATGTAAGGTCGAGCGGAACATTGTTGTTCTGCGCTGTGCCTCGCACCCGCCACGGCCCTTCAAAAGCGGTTGCTGAAAGCACGGCATTGAGATGCTGAACAGTAGTTTGAAAATTATGCGCGTGATCAAGAACGGTAACCAGCCCATCATTGATCCTGATTTGCTCAAGCTTCACTTTGTCCAAAAGGCCTGATTTGCCCAGTTGAAAAACCCAATTGCCTAAGCCATTCGCATTTCGCGTGACGTTTAATTTAGGCTGCTCCAAATCAATCGCTTCGACCTGTATTTCACCACTGAACAATCCTGCTAACGCGAGTTGAACATCAATACGCTTGACGTTCATCAAAGATGCATCTGGAAACTCCTTGGGATTGGCAATACTCACGTCTTCAGCAACCAGTCTTGGCCACGGAAACAGCCGAACGGAGATCGGGCCACTTATTGCCACCTGCCGCCCCGTCAGCGTGTGGCCCCAAGCCTCAAGGTTATCTCGGTAATTATTCCAATTTAAAACAAACGGGGCCAATAACGCCGCGACCACGGCCAGCACCAGCACAATGCCAAAATAGAAAATCGGTGATTTCCAAATACTCATAAAAGGCAGAATAGACGTTAGAATGGGACTAGCAAGCCAGAGATTTTACGGTGACGCATTCTTTCCCGGATTCATAATATTTAAGGGATCAAGCGCCGACTTTATTGCTCGCATAACATCTAAGCCATTTCCATGCTCAAGAGCCAAATATTCACGCTTGCCACTGCCAATCCCATGTTCGCCCGTGCAAGTGCCGCCCATCGCCAAAGCTCGCTTGATCAAACGTTCATAAGCCGCCTTAACGCGTTTTACTTCGGCGGAATCCGACCGATCACAAAACAGCACCACATGAAAATTGCCGTCACCCACATGACCGATGATTGGGCCATAGATATTATTTTCTTCCAAGTCCTTCTGTGTTTCAACAACACATTCCGCAAGCCGCGAAATTGGAACGCAAACGTCAGTGGCAATAGATTCTTCCTTACCCGGTTTCATGGCTTTTGTGGCCCAAAAAGCATCATGCCGCGCCTGCCAAAGCTTGGCGCGGTCTTCCTCTTGGGTAGCCCATTCAAACATACCACCATCATGCTCAGCGGCGATCTCAGCATACATTTCTGATTGTTCGCGCGTACCAGCAGCGGTTCCGTGAAACTCGACAAACAATGTGGGAGCAACCGACAATGACAATTTGGAATAGGCATTAATCGCTTTGATATGCTCGGCATCCACCAATTCAATCCGCGCAATTGGAATGCCCATTTGGATGACTTGAATGGCGGTGTTGCAACATGCTTCCACACTTGGAAACGCCGACACGCCAGCCGCAATCGATTCGGGAATGCCATAAAGCTTGAGTCCCACTTCGGTGATAACCCCAAGTGTGCCTTCCGACCCCACCATCAACCGCGTCAAATCATAGCCTGCCGAAGATTTGCGCGCTCTTGTTCCCATGCGCACTATTTCGCCACTAGCCATCACAGCTGTCACACCCATCACATTCTCGCGCATCGTGCCATAACGCACCGCATTTGTGCCCGAAGCCCGTGTGGCAGTCATGCCACCAAGGCTGGCATCAGCACCAGGATCGATCGGGAAAAACAGCCCCTT
>CAXTKN010000141.1:0-2529 GCA_964244805.1 uncultured Aestuariivirga sp. | reverse complement strand
CATGCAGGCGATGTAGTGCGCATCGAAAATCACCTGATCGATGCTGACCATAAGCGCGTTCATTACGTGCAGCAAATGTATCACAACGAAAAAAACTTCCTGTCTTGTGTGCTGGAAGTCATCATCGCCCATGTTGATTTAAACCTGAAAAAAACCGCCGCCTTTCCGCCAGAGATTCAGTCGAGGATTGACGCGATGTTGCGAGCGCACAAAGCACTAACGCTTCCACCGCAAGTAGGTCACAAGATCGGCATTCCAAGGAAAGCTTAACTTGACATTTCACAATTCTGCATGCACGATGCATGCATGAACAAACAAATCCACGTGAGAGATATTGAAGAACAAACACATAGCCGTTTGGTTGATATGGCTAACGCTGAAGGTTTGTCTTTGTCCGAGTTTCTTCGCGTCAAGCTTTCCGAGATTGCTAAACCGCCATCTAACGCGAAACTTTTTGCGCGGTTGAGGACGAGAGAACCCGTAAATCTTAAACCAAGCGCTGAGGAAATAGTTCGTGAAGATCGTGACACAAGAGGATGATTGTTGTCGACGCTTCTTTCCTGATTCACGTGTTTTTGGATTCAGCTGTTGATCCGACTTATCTCGATATTTTAGAAACCAAAGGTGATCTCGTTGCACCTCACTTGATCGATTTGGAATTTCTAAATGCCATCCGCAAACAAGTGCGTTTGAAATTGATAACTGAAAAGCGAGCAGCTCAAGCTTTGTTTGATCTCAATGACTTGGAGCTGGAACGTAAATTAACACACTCGCTCAACAACATCATTTGGGACCTCAGACACAACTTTACACCTTATGATGCCGCGTATGTTGCACTTGCAGCTGATTTGGCAATCCCACTTCTCACTCGCGATCAAAAACTTGCAGCAGCAGTAAAGGCTCACACGAAGGTTGAACTCGTCTAAATTTCCCCTGCCCCATAACCGTCACACTCCCGTAAAACTTCCGGCTTAGTTATCGCCCATCAATGGTTCCAACAAGGAATCAAAGGGAGTTTAAAATGGTCAACACTGGTTATGCGCATTTTGCCGAAGCCTTGGTTTTTGCCCATGGCAAACAAGCCTTGGGTGAAGCCGCCCGCCACGCACTTCTCTGCGAACGCTCCGGCGATACAGAAACCGCCGAAACATGGCGGAAGATTCAAAACGAAGTCAAACAGCAATTCTCAAACCCAAGTTACGAACAATTGCGTCATTGCGCCTGATATTCGCCTCGTAAACCTCTATATAGGGATCATGAGAATCGTGATCCCTAATGTCCAATAATCCAATCGACCTAAGCGACTTTGAAGACGAGCCAGCGCCTGCCCTTAAACCGGGCAGCATTTCAGCGCGCGCCATGGGCGTAGGTGGCGAACCTGCTTACCTCAAAGGTCTAAACCCCGAACAGCGCGAAGCGGTGCTGCGCATTGATGGGCCATTGCTGGTTCTTGCAGGTGCAGGCACCGGCAAAACCCGCGTACTCACCACACGGCTCGCACACATCCTCACCACACAAAAAGCCTGGCCCAACCAAATCCTCGCCGTTACGTTCACAAACAAAGCCGCTCGCGAAATGAAAGAGCGTATCGGTCATCTGATCGGTGGTATGGTTGAGGGTATGACGTGGCTTGGAACCTTCCACGCGATCGGCGTCAAAATCCTGCGCAATCACGCCGAGCTTGCTGGTCTCAGGTCTGGCTTCTCCATTCTCGATGATGATGATCAAGTGCGCTTGCTCAAGCAACTCATTCAAGCCGAAGGCATTGACGAAAAGCGCTGGCCCGCCCGGGCCTTAGCAAACGCAATTGACGGCTGGAAAAACCGCGGCCTCACGCCCGATAAAGTTCCGCAAGGCGAAGCCTATTCATTCGCCAATGGTTTGGGCGGAAAACTTTATGCGGATTACCAAGCGCGCCTCAAAACCGTCAACGCTGCCGACTTTGGCGATCTGCTTCTCGAAGTGTTGCGCATTTTTCAAAACCATCCCGATGTTTTGAAATCTTATCAAACTAAGTTCAAATATATGCTGGTCGATGAGTATCAAGACACCAACGTCGCCCAATATCTCTGGCTCCGTCTCCTTGCTCAAGGCCACAAAAACATCTGCTGCGTGGGCGATGATGATCAATCCATTTATGGTTGGCGCGGCGCTGAAGTTGATAATATTTTGCGCTTCGAAAAAGATTTCCCCGGCGCAGGCGTGATCAGGTTGGAGCGCAACTATAGATCTACGCCCGATATTCTGGGCGCAGCGTCGGGCCTTATCGCCAAAAATGAATCACGCCTTGGCAAAACGCTCCACACTGATAAAACTGAATCAACTCCCGTCACCGTACGTGGCCATTGGGACAGCGTGGAAGAAGCCCGCACCATCGGCGACGACATTGAAGCTCACCACCGCCAAAAACATCACCTGAATGAAATAGCCATTCTCGTGCGTACGTCTGCACAAATGCGCAGCTTTGAAGATCGCTTCATCATGGCGGGCATTCCCTACCGCGTCATCGGCGGCCCGCGCTTTTATGAA
>CAXTKN010000140.1:3782-6916 GCA_964244805.1 uncultured Aestuariivirga sp. | reverse complement strand
GTTTCAACTGAGATGCTGGCAACAGTGCGGCCCGGCACATTGTATACAATGATCGGAATATCGACGGCTTCGGCAATCGCTTTATAATGGGCGTAAATACCGTCTTGGGTTGGTTTGTTGTAATAGGGCACGACAACAAGAGCAGCATCAGCGCCTGCCGCTTTAGCGTGCTTGGTGTATTCTATCGCTTCAGCTGTGTTGTTTGAACCTGCACCTGCGATGACTGGCACCTTGCCTGCCGCTTCAGCGACGCAGATTTTTACAACCGCTTTGTGTTCTTCAGGGGTCAAAGTTGGGCTTTCGCCAGTTGTTCCAACAGGAACCAAGCCGTGGCTGCCCTGTTTAATCTGCCATCCCACAAATTTGCGGAATGTTGCTTCATCGAAAGCACCATTCTTCATGGGGGTGATCAAAGCTGGGATAGAGCCCTTAAACTGCACGAGAGACCTCATAAAAGTAAGAAGTTAGAAACCATGTTTACCTATGTTGCTGGTTTGGCCGAGCCCCATGGGGAACGTCACCATAGTCTGCCAGCTGTTGAACAGCAAGACGAGAGCCCGACTGTTTTTGGTCAAAACTCCGTCTGAATTGGTCTTTAGCTGGCTGGCCTCATTGAATTTTTGTAGTAAGTTGGTCAGTGCATAATGATGAATTTAGTTTCGCGGCGTAAGTTTTTGAGTGGTGTAGTGAGCAGTGCGGCTTTGCTCGCAATACCTATGTCTGTGCCTGCATCATCGATGCCGTCAGGTTTGGCTATTCAGGCCGTTCGAATTGCCCTCACAGGTGATTTCTTAGGTGCAGGAGCGATAGCTACGCAGTCGGGCGATCAGGCTGCGATAAAATTGGTTGAACTTTTGTTTTTGCGTGATCACGGTGCGCAAGCTGGTTATCAACGTATTCATGATTTTTTAAATTCAGCGCCAAAATGGCCTCTCACTGAAACATTGTTGAAACGTGCGGAACAAGCGCTTTATGAAAATAATCAGAATGCTTCCATCGTCATTGGATATTTCAGCGACCGCGTACCTGCAACGCCCTATGGCATGGTGGTCTTAGCGCGCGCCTATTATGGTTCTGGTGATGCAGCCAAAGGCAAAATTTGGTTGCGCAAAGCATGGGGTAATGCGGACGTTGATGCGCAGCTTGAACAGAAAATTCTCAGTGAGTTTGGTGGGCAACTGAACACTTCCGACCATCGTTTGCGCTTTTCAAAACTGGTGTTTGCTCAAGAACCCAATGCAGCAATTCGCATTGCCAGGTTTTTAGGTGGTGATTTTGTGAATGCTGGCAAAGTTGCACAGAGCCTGATCAGCTTTCAAAATGGCGCTGATAAAAGATATGAAGCGCTGTCTTCTGCAGCCAAAAATGACATGGGCATGAAATATGCCTTAACGCGCTTCTACCGCAAAAAAGAACTTTATGCCAAAGCGCGCAGTATATTGGCAAGTGTGCCAAGTGATCCAGCTGCAATGGGCGATCCGCAAGCGTGGTGGATGGAGCGCAAGATTGTGACGTTGCACTCGGTTGGCCCTAACCATTCCGACAGTTGGAACGCTGCTTACCAAATTGCTCATAACCACGGATTGGAGCTTGGTGATGGTGCAATCGAAGCCGAATTTATGTCGGGCTGGGTGGCATTGCGCTATTTGAAAAAGCCAGAGATGGGTATGAAGCACTTTGTAAAACTTCAAGAACTAGCCGAAAGCCGCACCGACAAAGCGCGTGCGGCCTATTGGATTGGTCGTGCTTATTTGGCACTTGGTGACAAAGCAACGGCGCAAACGGCGTTCAAAGACGCAGCTCAATATTCGACGGTTTATTACGGCCAGTTGGCACGCGAGCAGATTGGTCTTGGCAGCAAACCAGAAGCGATCAACGGCGGTACTGCTTCTGCTGGCGCGCAGACGCGGGTTGATCAGGATGAAGTGGTTCGTGCATTCCGCATCATGGCGCAAGCCGGAACCAAGAACCAACTCAACATATTCCTTTGGTCGTTAGCCAGCCGGTTTAAAAATTCTGATGAGATGAACGCTGTAGCTGCGGTTGTGCAGAATACCGCTGGCACATCTTGGGCGTTGCGATTGGCAAAGGCTGCCGGACAACGCGGCATCGATATTGACTCGTGGTCTTATCCCGTGCGTGGGCTTCCAAATTGGTCGCAGATTGGAAAGCCAATTGAAAAGTCTTTGGTGTTTGCATTGTCACGCCAAGAGAGTGAGTTTGATCCCAATGCAGGCAGCTCCGTTGGTGCCCAAGGTTTGATGCAGCTGATGCCGGGCACGGCGCGTTTGGTAGCGCGGCAATACCGCGTTGCGTTTAATCCTGGCAGTTTGAAATCTGATCCAGCTTACAATGTGAAACTTGGTGCAGCACATTTGGCGGATTTGGTTTCCGATTTTAATGGCTCATATGTTCTGACATTGGTTGCATATAATGCTGGCCCAAGGCGTTCGCGTGAATGGGTTGATGAATATGGTGATCCGCGTGGTGGACAAGTTGATCCGATTGATTGGGTTGAATGCATTCCGTTTAATGAAACACGGCAATATGTGCAGAAGGTGATGCAGAACGTGCATGTTTATCGCTCACGCTTGGCACCAGAAAGTGTTCGGCCGATGACGGTGGATTTGAAACGCGGAACGCCTGCGGATATTACTGTGGCCAGCACAGGTGCGGTTTCAGCTGCGCCTAGCTGTGAGGGTGGCTCGATTGGGGCTTTGGTTACGTCATGTAACTGAACGTTGTTTTTATAAAAAAAGGGCCGATCGACAATCGGCCCTTTTCAATTGCAACAGAACGATCACGATTTGCGTGTGCGTGATCCTGAAAGCGTTTCACCCTTGGCATTGCGCAATCCGCCTGTGCCATAAAGCTTGGTGAATTCGGCTTCTTTGCCAGCAGCCAACAGGCCCGCTTGTTTGATCCATTCTTCGCGTTTGATCCGACCACCAAAACGCAGGTGATCATCAACCCAGGAGACTTGAGTTTCTGTCCATTCAGCAATTTGGTCGAAGTGGAAGAAGCCAAGGTTATGGAGGATGCCCTCGTTCTTTGGTCCAATGCCGCTGATGCGTTGGAGGTCATCTGCTTTGCCACCGCGCGCTGCGGTGAGGCCTTTAGGACGTTCCATCTTA
>CAXTKN010000140.1:0-3682 GCA_964244805.1 uncultured Aestuariivirga sp. | reverse complement strand
ACTGGTGCCAAGACAGGCACTGGTCTGGCAATTGGGGCGGCAGGAGGAACATAAGCAGGTGCTGGAGCAGCAACCACTTTTGCAGGGGCGGAAACAGGCTCGTCAGCCGTGCCGAACAAGTTTCGCAAACCCCAACCAAGTAAACAGCCCAAAAAGTATGCCGCTAAAATCCAGATTGCGAGTTCAATGAGATAATGTACCATTTTCTATGCGCCCCTTACTTCGATTTTTTCGACGGGATGCTTGTGGCAAAGCCCACCCAAGCACCGACGAAGAAGGCCGCTGCTACAAATACCCAATTATGCTGAGGAATAATTGATGTGTTATAGAAATTAAAAATCTCGTTCATGTGTTTCCCCTTATTTCATAACCGTGAATTCAGCACGCCGATTTTTACGATGTGCATCTTCGGTGTGAGACGGATCGAGTGGTTTATCTTTGCTGAAGCCCACGCCCGTAAGACGCGCACCATCAATGCCTGATTTGGTCAACGCTTCGATGACTGTGGCAGCACGACGCTCACTGAGGCTTTGGTTGTATTTCTCTGAACCGCGTTCATCGGCATGACCCGCAACCTGAATTTTCAATGCCAGGCAGCGTGGATCTTTGAGCAGCGCGGCATATTGATTTACCGCAAGATCAAATGGTGTTTTCATATCAGATCTATCGGTATCAAACCGAACAGGAAAAACAGCTGCGATGCGGGTCAGTGTTGCTTCGCAATCATATGCTTGAGCAGCGGGCGGTGCTGGCGGTGGCGGTGCTACATTCACCGTTAGCTCATTTTTTGTTGAGTCTGACGCCTTCTGCTTGTCGCCATCCGTTACTGTAGCAACAACATCATATGTGCCATTCACAACGGGTTTTGTTGGCTTCAAAGTCCAATGGCCCGAGGCATCAGACAACAGATCAAAATCCGTGCCCAATTTGTGCTTCACGCCATCAAGATCGACAGTCAAAGTTTTCGCCACACCGGCTGGCCAAGTTCCTTTGACCGTAGGATGATCTGAGTCTGATGTGCTGGTTTCAATTGTCGGTGCAGCCAGTGCAATTGTTGTTACAGGCGGTTCTGCCTTAGGCGGCGGCGGAGGTGGCGGTGCAACGTCGACGGTCAATTCATCTTTGGTTGCATCAGCCATTGATTTGGCAGCGCCATCGGTTACGGTCGCCACTACATCATAAGTGCCATTGGCCAATTCGGCCTTGGGCTTCAAAGTCCACTTGCCACTGGCATCCGACAGCAGATCGAAATCTTTCCCGAGTGTATGGGTAACGCCACCAACGGCAACTGTGAGACTCTTTGCAATACCCGCTGCCCACGTTCCCTTGATGGTTGGTAGAGCCGAATCGGATTTCGATATTTCGACTGTTGGTGCCGTCAGCTCAGGAGCTGGTGGCGGAGTTGGCGGCGGTGGTGCCTCCACGACAATGGCTTCTTTCTGGGTGATTTTGGTCACATTGCCAGCAACATCTGTTTCAGTCAGGTTCAAATCATATTTGCCGGGTGCCAGAGTTTCAGTGGGCACAAAAGTAAATGCGCCTTTGCCATCGGCAATCAGCTCTTTATCTTTGCCCATTGCATATGATCTGCCATTCAAATCAATTGCAAGCGTGTTGCCCGGCGTTTCGTCCCATTTTCCTGATATTGCGTAAGGCCAAACTGATCCGGCTGGTGCCATGGTAACACCAGGCGCTTCGGGTGCTTTAGTATCGATCACAATAGGTGCAGGTGCCGATGCCGTGGAAGATTTGCCGTCCGCGTCCTCAACTTTGGCGGTGACTTGAATTTCACCGTCAGGCAAAGCAGCAGCGGGTTTTAATGTCCATTTGCCTTGGTCTGCGGTGAGTTCCGGTGAATTGCCTAAAACATAAGTCTTAGCACCCAAATCGACCATCAGCTTTGCAGCCTCGGTTGGATATGTTCCGGTGATCGTGGGTTGGTTGTTGTTTGTGATGATTGCAGTTACCGTTGGTGCAGCTAACACAACAGCAGGCGTTGCAGGCACTGGCGCTGGAGTGGGAACCGGTGCCGCCTCAGCTGCTTTTGGCGCTTCAATAACAACTTTTGCGGGAGCAGCCGTAGTTGCCGTTGCCTTGTCTCCGTCCGTCACTTTCGCCGTTACATCATATGAACCTGCTGCCAAAGGAGCTGAAAGCATCAGCATCCAGTTTCCAGCTGATGATGTTAGCTCTGCATCTTTGCCCAATGCATAAGTCTTGCCTGCGGCCGTGACTTCTAAAGTTTTCGCCGCACCTTCGGGCCATGTGCCCTTTATCATCGGCGTGGTTTCAGCTGTGGTAATCGATTCCACTGTCGGTGCAGCCAAGCTAACGGGTGCAGGTGGCGGTGGTGGCACTACAATTTTAAGATTTGAGACGTCGACTGTCCGCACGCCATAGGTTTCGGCAACATTTTTCTTGGCGGCATCCAGTGCTTCTTGGCTGGCAACTTCACCCGATAGGAACGCATCGCGGCCGTTAAAATCAACTTTTGGGCCAGCGGCAGCGGCCATGGCCCTGCTCGATACATCTTGTACCAGTGAATTGGTCCACAGAAGACTTGAGGCCAAAAACGGGAGCCCTGCTCCGACAGCCATCAGTTGAATCCACTTTAAAGGTTGCCATTGATACATTGTTGATTGTTCCCCGTTTAATAGCACATTGCCCCGAATTTTCCATTCAGGGCATGCTGTTAATCAATTGTTATCATATCTCAAGATTGTTTGGCTAGTTGATTCTCAGCCTTGTGGATGGCTGCGCGTCTTAAGGTGTTTTTAAGAAACGGAACTATTCGTCAACAGAACTGTGGCCCTGTTGCCACAGATGGTTAAAAACTTAATTGTTAGCCGCCTTATGCGTTGACCTTAATGATGGAAGCGACGAGAAAGCATTTGTGTGCACGGCGACTCGTGCATTGCCCGCCACTCATTTGCAGGGGACCGGGGGGCCAATTTAAACTCCAATCACTTGGGAGAATACAATATGAATACAATTAAGTTCGCACTTCTCGGAACAGTGGCATTTGCCGCAGTTTCGGTTAGCGCTCAAGCTAGCACAACGTCTGACATCGCTGCTCTCAAAGCTGAGATCGCTGCTCTGTCCGCCAAGGTTGCTGCTAACGAGGCACAAACGACAGTTCCAGCGGGCTTCCAGCTCGTAACTGTTAGCAACCAACCATCTATCGACGTTCCTGGCGTTGGTAGCCAAGGTCGCGATGTGACAACAATCGCCGTTTTGCCAACTGCTGATGCTCCTGCATCAACTGTGATCCAATGGTCAGGCTTTGTTCGCGCTGCTTTGGTTTATCAAGATGGTGCTGATCAAGGTGTTGCCGGCGACAACGTGGCGAACGCTGTAGAAGCAGCAGCTGCTGCTGCTGCTGCACGTGCACCTCGTGCGAGCAACAACGTTTACTTAGACGTAATGTCGCGTGGCCAAATCAACGTTGTTGGTAAGACTGATACAGCTGTTGGTGAAGTTGGCGCACAAATGTCGGTTCGTGGTAACTGGGCAGCAAGTGGTGGGTTTAACGGCGGCAACATTGGCGCTGTGATCTCAAACGCTTGGGGCTGGTGGAAAATGACTCCAGACCTGACTTTGGCTGGCGGTTTCAACGGTTCGCTCTCAGCCATTGGTTATGGTTATGATGGCGCTTGCTCTTGCTACTACACAGACAATGCTG
>CAXTKN010000139.1:5874-6984 GCA_964244805.1 uncultured Aestuariivirga sp. | reverse complement strand
AAGCCGTAGTATTTCATGATGACGAGATTGACCGATTGATGGACGGCAAAGGCATGGTCAAAACCTTCACCACCAAAGATCTGAAAAAGAAAAAATATCGACAGGGCAAAGATCAAATCCAAACCCTGAGTGAACTCCTCGAACAAGTTGATGGCCGCACCACATTGGTGATCGAAATCAAATCACTCTGGGACGAGGACATGAAACTTACGCATCGCGCACTTGAAGTGCTTGAAGATTACACAGGCCCTTATGCCCTCATGTCTTTTGATCCCCACATCATCGCCTGCGTTGCTGAGCGCTCACCGCTCACTGTGCGTGGCATAACGGCTGACCGCGTGACTGACCCCTATTACAACAACCTCTCACTTGCACGCCGCCTCGAAATGCAAAGCTTCTCACATCTTCCGCGCAGCAGGCCACATTTCGTGTCGTTCGATGCAAACGGTCTGCCTTTTGCCGTGGTGAATGAAATCCGAGATCGCGGCCATCCCGTAATATGTTGGACCATCCGTTCACCGGAACAAGCTGCCCAAGCCCTGCGTTATGCAGATCAAATAACTTTCGAGAATTATCACCCGGCATGACCGCCAAAATTTCCGCCATCAACTCCCTCAAAGACATCGCCGCTGACGATTGGGACGCCTGCGCCAAAATCGATGGCCTCGCGTTCAATCCATTC
The DNA here is from genome assembly GCA_964244805.1 of uncultured Aestuariivirga sp. GTDB lineage: Bacteria > Pseudomonadota > Alphaproteobacteria > Rhizobiales > Aestuariivirgaceae > Aestuariivirga. Next base: position 6,302 of record CAXTKN010000139.1, on the reverse strand, counting down.
ACATCGCACGCGTTCCTACTCGCGCTAGAGCTATCCGGCTCGGCCACCGCGAAAACCGGCTGGGCAGCGCAGCATTTGGTTTTTGAAGAAAATAACAAAATCGTCGGCGTCGCCCCCTGCTATCTCAAATCACACTCGATGGGCGAATATGTTTTTGATCATGCGTGGGCTGACGCCTATACACGTGCTGGCGGCCATTATTATCCGAAACTGCAAACCTCAATCCCATTCACACCGGCCACAGGCCCGCGCTTACTTGCAAACACAGCCGAACGTCGCGCTACATTGGCGCAAGGGTTGATTGCCCTTTGTCAACAAACCAAATCCTCCTCATCACATATCACTTTTGCGACGAAACAAGAGTCCGAAGAACTGAGCGAACAAGGCTGGCTGCAACGCAACGACATCCAATTCCATTGGCATAATCA
>CAXTKN010000139.1:0-5774 GCA_964244805.1 uncultured Aestuariivirga sp. | reverse complement strand
CGCGAAGGCAAAACCATTGCTGGTGCGCTCAATTTTATCGGCGGGGACACGCTCTATGGTCGCAACTGGGGCTGCCTCGAAAACCACCCGTTCTTGCATTTTGAAACCTGCTACTATCAAGCCATGGATTTCGCCATTGCCCGCGGCCTCAAAACTGTTGAAGCAGGCGCTCAAGGCGAACATAAATTAGCGCGTGGCTATGTCCCCGAAAAAACCTACAGCCTGCACCACCTCGCCCACCCCGGTCTCTCCCGCGCCGTTGCCGATTACCTGGAACACGAACGCGCCGCGATAGATGAAAATCAGCAGGAACTTGGCGAACACACCCCGTTTCGGCATACTGAGCAGGATTGATTTCTCCCCCTCCCCCTTGTGGGGAGGGTCGTATGCGATTTGCCAGCAAATCGCTTTGGTGGGGGTCGCTTAAAATTTAGAAATTAGACGACTCTAAAAATAAAATTTATGTTGTGGAGCGGCCCCCACCCTAGCCCTCCCCATAAGGGGGAGGGGAAAGACTATATTATGACCTACGACCCCAACAACATCTTCGCCAAAATCCTGCGCGGTGAAATCCCTTGCCATAAAATCTATGAAGACGAACACACCCTCGCCTTCATGGATGTGATGCCGCAAGTTGATGGCCATTGCCTCGTCATCCCCAAACAACCATCGCGCAATTTGTTAGACGCTGATCCCACCACCCTCGCCCACCTCATGTCGACAGTCCAAAAAGTCGCCACCGCCGCCAAGAAAGCATTCAACGCCGACGGCATCCAAATTCGTCAGTACAATGAGGAAGCTGCTGGGCAGACAGTGTTCCATCTGCACGTCCACATAATGCCAATCAAAATCGGCGTGCCGATGAAGGCACACACGGGCAAAATGGCGGATCATGCAATATTAACACTTCATGCTAATAAGATAAAAGCAACACAACTTTGAAACTTTGAGAGTGGAACTTGAGCAATCGGATGATCTTGGTGTGGGCAATAGTAATTGCTATTCCACTTATAATTACCGACACATCAACTCCCACTATGCTGATCTATTGGCTGATGTGCACACCAGCTGCATTCATTCTTTGGTTTTCAAATAATTCATCAAAGCCCTCTGAACTCGGCAAGATTTGGTTCGCTGTATTCACTCCTGAAATAACCGCTAGATTGAGTTCCACATTCTTTGCTTTAACAATTTTGTTTGTGATTATATCAGACCTTCATTTCTTTCCACCATTGCAGCTCGTGCTGGAAAAATTTTTAACGCTGGTCAAAAGCGTATATCCAATGGTCGAGAACTACGATGCAGCAATCGGCATAAAAAGTAATTGGTACAATGCAACAGGTGACCATATTCACATTTTGAAGGCGCAAGCAGCGATTACTTTTGCGACTATTATCGGCTTGGGTTTTAGTTTTGCAATAATAGCAAAGCTATATCATATCCCGCCTACTTTACTTTCTTGGGGCAACGTAAAAACATTGAGAGGTGGGATGGCAAAATTAATTGCACCATTAATTTGTGCAGCTTTTTTATTCCTGTTGATTCACGGAACACGCAATCTCGATGAAAAACATGTGTCTAGGAGGACTGGGATTAATAGTAGTTGTTTTGAAAACTTTTTATGCTGGAGCAGCGATAGCCTGCTCATTTTCGAAATGGCGTGGCTACAAATGTTGGGCCTGACGATATTGCCAGCGGCAACTGCGTTTAGCTTCAAAAGTTTAGTCTACTAACACTTAGTTCAAATTCGTCATTTTTTTACTTTGCAACAGTCTCCGCGAACTTTTTGTCAATCGCCACACAAACCCACATTGTTGAATTCCCCACGACATGCGCTGCTCAATAATTACACGCAGCCGCAATCCAATCCAAGCTCAAATAAAAATGGCGGAGATCGCTCTCCGCCAATCAATTCAACAAAGCGATAAATCAGTTCATCGCAACCTTGGCAACATTCACGCCAAGCTCATAAACCAGCTGCCCACCAAAATATGCGGTTGCGGCAACTAATGCACTGCCAGCTAAACCAGCAACAGGAAATGCAAAAGATGCAATGCCGTTTATGCGGAAATCCTTAAACCACAAGCCTGCGCGTAGCAACGCGTATACACCGGTTACAATGGCAACAATTTCGCCAAGGCTTTCATGGATTTCAGCGACTTCACTGTGAAATCCACCTGCTTCTGCAACATTAAGCGCCATGCCTCCGAAGAAATAGGTGGCAATCGCAAACAGTCCCGTCAAAACCGCGAAACTTGTTGAAATATTGCCAGCCACAGTCCGACCTGTAACGCTGCGACCGCGCAATGTTGCGATAACATCAAATGCCGTTAGAAAAAGAATGAGTACGATTGGAAAATGCACCAGCATCGGGTGAATGTGTTGAACAGGGATCATTTTACGCTCCTAAAATTAGAGTTGTTGAACAGAATGATTCACCAACTTGGAGCGTGTATTACGTGCGAAGTCATGACAGCTTACTGACACTCATCGTCACGAAAAAGTCACATTATGTAAGGCTCATTTCACTTTATCAGTTTTCTTTTTCACAACTTTCTTAACTGCCACACGCGAACGCGGCAAAGACTTCCTCTCGACAGGTTTCGGCAATGCCTTCTCATCATCGCGAGTAAGATAATCAAACGCCAGACCATCATCTTTCTTGAGAATGCGAACCGTGCCGCCATCCTTCAACTTGCCGAACAATAGTTCTTCAGCCAGCGGCTTCTTGATGTGCTCTTGGATAACCCGCGCCAAAGGCCGCGCACCCATTTGCTGATCATAACCCTTCACCGCCAACCAATCAGCAGCTTCGGCTGAAATCTCGATATTCACCTGACGCTCCGAAAGCTGAGCTTCAAGCTGCAGAATGAATTTCTCAACCACTTTGCGCACCACTTCGGCAGGTAAATGTCCAAAGCTTACAACGGCATCCAAGCGGTTGCGGAACTCAGGTGTGAACATCTTGGTGATCGCTTCAGTGTCATCACCCTCACGAATATTCTTGGTGAAGCCAAATGCAGCCCGCGCCATATCCTGGGCACCAGCGTTCGTCGTCATGATCAAGATCACATTACGGAAATCAACTGACTTGCCGTTATTATCCGTCAACTTGCCATGGTCCATCACCTGCAACAAAATGTTGAACAGATCAGGATGGGCCTTTTCAATTTCATCAAGCAGCAAAACACAATAAGGCGTTTGATCAACCGCATCGGTAAGCAAGCCACCTTGGTCAAACCCAACATAGCCCGGAGGTGCGCCGATGAGACGCGAAACAGAATGTCGCTCCATATATTCGCTCATGTCAAAACGCGTGAGCTTAACGCCCAGCACTTCAGCCAAACGCTTTGCCACTTCGGTCTTGCCAACACCGGTTGGGCCAGAGAACAAATAACTGCCAATTGGCTTTTCCGGTTCGCGAAGTCCTGCACGAGCCAATTTAATCGCAGCCGCCAATTGCTCAATCGCCTTGTCCTGGCCAAACACCATGCGTTTCAACTCAGACTCAAGATTCTTGAGCAAGGTCGTATCATCCCGCGAAACATTCTTCGCTGGAATCCGAGCCATAGTGGCAATCGTCGCTTCAATATCCGAAAGTTCAATCACCTTCTTACGCTGATCTTCCGCCACCAACATTTGCGAAGCACCTGTCTCGTCGATCACATCAATAGCCTTATCCGGCAATTTGCGGTCGGCCATATAGCGTGCGGAAAGTTGCACCGAGCCTTCAATTGCTTCGTCAGTATAAGTAACTTTGTGGAATTCTTCGTAATAGGGTTTGAGGCCCTTCATGATGGCAATTGCATCAGGGATCGATGGCTCGTTCACATCAATCTTCTGGAATCGACGAACCAGCGCCCTGTCCTTCTCAAAATGCTGGCGATATTCCTTGTAAGTGGTTGATCCGATGCACCGAAGTTGTCCACCAGCCAAAGCTGGTTTCAACAAATTCGAGGCATCCATCGAACCACCAGATGTAGCACCTGCGCCAATCACAGTATGAATTTCGTCGATAAACAAAATCGAACCGGGCTTCTGCTCAATCTCTTTCATCACAGCTTTAAGGCGTTCTTCAAAATCACCACGGTAACGTGTGCCAGCCAGCAACGTGCCCATATCCAATGCATATATTGTGCAGTCCTTCAAAACTGCGGGTACTTCGCCTTTGATAATCTTACGGGCCAAGCCCTCGGCAATGGCCGTTTTGCCAACGCCGGGATCACCCACGAACAACGGATTGTTCTTGGTGCGGCGGCAGAGAATTTGAATGGTGCGATCAACTTCTTTCCCACGGCCAATCAATGGATCAATCTTGCCCTCGCCCGCTTTCTTGTTAAGATCAACACAATAGGCTTCCAAGGCGCTCTCAGTCTTCTTCTTATTACCAGCTGAATTCGGGGCGCCCTGATCTTCACCAGCATTCTCACCATCTTGATCAGCACCACGCACAGCGCGCGTTTCAGATAAGCCCGGCTTCTTGGCAATGCCGTGCGAAATATAATTTACAGCATCATAACGTGTCATATCCTGTTCTTGCAGGAAGAAGGCAGCATGGCTTTCACGCTCAGCAAATATCGCAACAAGAACATTTGCACCTGTCACCTCTTCGCGGCCCGATGACTGCACATGGATTACAGCTCGCTGAATTACACGTTGGAAACTGGCAGTCGGTTTGGCTTCAGTCACATTATCTGTCACCAGATTGGCAAGCTCACTATCAATATAATCGCTCAAACTTTCTTTCAGCTCATCGATGTTCACACCACAAGCTTTCATCACGCCAATAGCGTCTTTGTCGTCGGTCAATGACAATAGCAAATGTTCGAGCGTCGCAAGCTCCTGCTTACGGCTGGCGGCAAGCGCCAATGCGCGATGGAGAGCTTTTTCAAGACTGCGGGAGAATGTTGGCACGGTATTTTTCCTTAACGCTCTAGGCAAATGGAAAACGCCGACTTGCCGAGTATTCAATTGTTCAATCTAATATAGGTCAGAATTTGGGCGACGCTAGCCCCCCACTCAATATTATTCTTTTTCCAAAGTGCATTGCAACGGGTGGCCATTCTGCTTGGCATAATCCATCACCTGCGTCACTTTGGTTTCCGCCACCTCGAACGTATAAACCCCGCACACACCAACACCCTTTTGGTGCACATGCAGCATAATCGTATAGGCATCTTCGCCAGATTTGTTAAAAAACAACTCCAGCACATGCACCACAAATTCCATGGGCGTGAAATCATCGTTCAGAAGCAACACTTTATATAGCGCCGGTTTCTGGGTCTGAGGGCGCGTTTTGGTGATAACACCCGTTTCGGTGTCATTATCGGTTTTAACAGGAGCTTTGGTCATTGCAGCAATATAAGCGATTTTTCAGAAATTGGGAGAGGATAGATCAATTTTTAACTGCGTTTTCAATGACCAAAAGCCGCATGGCGGCCACCGTCACGAAAATAACAAAATATTACGTTTATTTCTTTCCAAGTGTCAGAAGTTGGTTTGTTGAGTAGGTGTGTAATGAAAACAGTTGAAGCGTCTGAAATAGTTACAATGGTCAAAAAAGGCGCAAAAGTGTTTATTGGGCGTAATTTTTCTGGCCAACCCAAAATCAAGATTGTCCGTGGGCCATTCGGTCTGTTTGTTTCACGATTTAATATCGATGAACAGCAATGCGAAATTTTGAAAACAAAACTCAATCAGCAACACAATTAAATATCCAACCCCTCTTCGCTTACAAATTCCGCGCGCTCGCTGATAAAGTTAAAGCGTTCCTC
>CAXTKN010000138.1:0-7008 GCA_964244805.1 uncultured Aestuariivirga sp. | reverse complement strand
AATCCCGCAGCAATTCATTAATCGCCGTCTTGCTCCGTGTCTGTGCATCCACGGTCTTCACAATCACTGCGCAATAGGTCGATGGCCCCCAGTTCTGGCCGGGCATGGGTTTGCCGGGGAGGTTGCCGGAGACGACGACTGAGTATGGCGGCACATAGCCTGTGTGGATTTCGCCTGTCATGCGGTTGATGACTTTGGTTGAGGCGCTGATGAACACGCCCATGGCAATAACTGAGCCCTCGCCGACGATCACACCTTCAACTACTTCGGAGCGCGCGCCGATGAAGCAATTATCTTCAATGATGGTGGGGCCTGCTTGCATCGGTTCCAACACGCCGCCAATGCCCACACCACCTGAGAGATGCACGTTCTTACCGATCTGGGCGCAAGAACCCACGGTGACCCATGTGTCGACCATGGTGCCCGTATCCACATAAGCGCCGAGGTTTACGAATGACGGCATGAGGATTGCACCGGGCGCGATGTAAGCTGATTTACGCACCACACAATTTGGCACAGCGCGGAAGCCGCCTGCTCTAAAATCCTTTGCTGTCCAGCCTTCAAATTTAGATGGCACTTTATCCCACCACTTTGAAGTACCCGGGCCGCCTTTGACGAGTTCCATATCGTTAAGACGGAAGGATAAGAGCACAGCTTTCTTCAGCCATTGATGGGTGACCCATGTTCCGGTTTCTTTAGATGCCACGCGGAGCTTACCGGCATCGAGTTGATCAAGTGCAAACTCAACGGCTTTGCGCGTGTTACCCTTGGTTTTCAGGTTTACCTTATCGCGATTTTCCCATGCGTCTTCGATGATGGCTTGTGCATTCTTCATTGTTTTGCTCCGTGTAATTTATTTGCGATGCCGCTTAAAAATTGCGGCAGATCATGGGTTGAATGGTGGATGTGATCCAAGCGATCTGCGGCATCGCTTTGATCGGAATGGCGGACTTCCGATGTGATCAGAACTGTGGTCATGCCCATGGCGTGAGGGGCTTGAAGGTTCTCGGGCAGGTCTTCGAAAAACGCAGTGCGTGCACCTTCGACTGAGTGAAGCCCAGCGAATTTATCATAGGGGCCGCGGGCTGGTTTGGGGATGTAGTCAGAGTCGACAATATCAAACACGGCTTCAAATTGATCTTCCACACCTAAGCGCTTCATCACGCGTCCGGCGTGGCCTGTCGTACCGTTGGTGAACACCAGTTTGCGACCGGGGAGTTTTGCTAAGGCGCTCTGCAATGTCGTGTCATTGGCCACGGCTGTGTAATCAATATCATGCACGTAATCGAGAAAGTCGGTGGGTTCCATATCATGTTCAAGCATCAAGCCGCGCAATGTGGTTCCGTGTTTTAAATAATATTCGCGGCGTAGGCGCAGAGCTTCGGCTTGATCCACTTGCAAACGCTGTTTGATAAAGTCAGACATGCGCACATGCATTTGGTCAAACAGTTTGCATGAGGCTGGATAAAGCGTGTTGTCTAAATCAAACACCCAGGTGTTGATATGGTCAAAACCTCTCATACGCCATCCCGTGAAACGCGTGTGCCAACGCCGTGGGGGGTGAGTAATTCCAGTAATACAGAATGCGGCACGCGGCCATCTAGAATAATCACGCCTTCAACGCCGCTTTCAACAACTGATGCAGCACTTTCAATTTTAGGGATCATGCCTGCGGTGATGGTGCCGTCATCAATCAGGCCTTGCACTTCGGCGAGTTTTAATTCGCTGATGAGTTTTTTGTTTTTGTCGAGCACGCCTGCCACATCAGTGAGCATCAGTAAGCGCTTGGCATTGAGTGCCACGGCAATGGCGCCTGCGGCTGTGTCTGCATTCACGTTATAAGTGTCGCCGTCCCAGCCCACGCCGATGGGAGCGATGACCGGAATGGCATCACTCTTCATGATGGTGTGCAGAATTTCGACATTCACACGGGCAGGTTCGCCCACTTGGCCAAAATCAATGGTGGTGACCTCGCCTGTGACAGGATCCGTTTTCTTTTTTGTGTAGCGCTCAGCGATCAATAAGCTGCCGTCTTTGCCGGAAATGCCTACCGCACGGCCGCCTGCTTGTTGGATTGAAGCAACGATGGATTTATTGATGGAGCCTGAGAGCACCATCTCGACTACTTCCATGGTGTCATTATCAGTGACGCGCAGGCCTTCGCGAAATTCGGCTTTCACGGCTAGCTTATCCAACATGCGGTTTATCTGCGGGCCACCGCCATGGACGACGACCGGATTGAGGCCACAAACTTTAAGCATCACCATATCACGCGCAAATTGCTGGGCGAGTTTTGGATCGACCATGGCATGGCCACCGAATTTGACCACGATAACCTGATCGTCATAGCGCTGCAGAAAAGGCAACGCTTCAGACAGGATGCGCGCAGTATCGGAAATGTCTGTCATGGTCATTGTGCGATTCAACCCTAATTTGACTTTTGCCTTATAGGGGAAATTGTAGAGTTTCCAAGGGTGAGTAACGCACATTCTTGTCAATCAGGTGGTTTCACCAGATTGACAAGAATGTGCTCTAGCCCTTGGCAAGCCCTGCAATCTCGGCCCGCAACTCGTCAATACCAAATGCCTTTTCGGCAGAAGTAATATGAATTGTGGGATAAGCAGCGGCGCGCTTTTTGATCAGGGCCAGCGTCTCGGCGTGGAGGCTTTCGAGTTCGGATGGCTTGATTTTGTCGGATTTGGTGATGACGATTTGGTAGGCAACAGCTGCATCATCCAGCATTTCGAACATTTCAATATCAGGCGTCATGATACCGTGGCGGGCGTCGATCAGCACGAAAGCGCGGGTTAAGCCCACACGTCCGCGCAGATAGCCGCGCAAAACCGATTGCCATTTTTTCACGTCTTTTTTCGACGCCTTGGCATAGCCATAGCCTGGCATATCCACGAGGGTGACGTTTTGGCCAACTTCGAAGAAGTTGAGCTCGCGGGTGCGACCTGGTGTGTTTGATGCACGCGCCAAGCCGTTCACGCCTGTGACTGCATTGATGAGTGTAGATTTGCCGACGTTGGAGCGGCCAGCAACAGCGATCTCTATGCCTCTCAGCGGTGGCAATTGCTCAAGTTTAGCCACGCCTAAACGGAATGTGGCTGAGCCATTAAGCAGTTGCCTGCCGGCCAGAAGTTGTTCGTCGCTAAAGGTTGAGTTCAAGTTGATGTCGGCTTTTTCTTAAGGAAGGGAATAGAATTGAAAATGTTGCCAAACAAATTCACGTCAGCGCCGTTCTTTTTCATGATGTAGCTTTGCTGAAGCACCGTGAGCGTGTTGCTCCATGCCCAATAGATCACGAGGCCCACTGGGAATGTGCCGAGCATGAAAGTGAACATGACAGGCATCCAGTTAAACATGCTGGCTTGAATTGGATCATCAGGTGTGGGGTTCAAACGCATTTGCAGCCACATGGTGACACCCATGAGCAGAGGCCAAACACCAATCATCAAGGCGTGAGGCGGCACCCAAGGAATAAGGCCGAACAAATTGAACAATGATGTTGGATCAGGTGCCGACAAATCCTGCACCCAGCCAAAGAATGGCGCGTGGCGGAGTTCAATTGTCGTGAGGATCACTTTATAGAGCGAAAAGAACACCGGGATTTGCACAAACATTGGTAAGCAGCCCGCAAGCGGCGATACCTTTTCGCGCTTGTAGAGCTCCATTGTAGCTTGTTGAACTTTGGTGCGATCGTCGGGGAATTCCGCTTTGATCTTATCCATTTCTGGTTTCAATTTTTTCATGCGGCTCATCGAAGCGTATGATTTGCTGGCCAAGGGGAAGACTGCGGCTTTCACCAGAACTGTTACTAGCAAAATGGCGATGCCGAAATTGCCAACGATGCCATGCACCCAAGACAGCAAATAGAACATGCCTTTGGTGATCGGTTGAAACCAGCCCCAGTCAATCATCAAGTCAAAACGATCAAAGCCATATTTGGCGTAGATCGCGTTGATGGTTTGAACGATCTTGGCGCCCGCAAAAACATGGTCTTCGTAAGTTGCACTTGCGCCTGCGGCCACAGTCATTGGCGCGCTTGTGGCATATTGAACCTGATATGCATCACGAGCGGCATTGCCGAGATACTCATAAGTGTTGTTCACCATCGCCTGCTTATCCGGCAGTAACATTGTGGCCCAATATTTATCGGTGAAGCCCAACCAACCACCAGTGATGTTGTTGACGCTCACAGGCTCGGCTTTTGGATCTTTAACTTTGGCGTCTTTGAGTGCTGCATATTTGTTTTCGTTCATGCCCCCATTGTGCACGCCCAACATGCCTTCGAAGAAAACCCAATAGCCAGCGACAGCTGGCGTATCTTGGCGTTGGACGCGTGCATAGGGATAGAACTGAACCGGGGCCGCAGTCGTGTTGCTGATCGTTTGCTTGATCGTAAAAAGATAATCATCGCTGATTGAAATTATCCGCTCAAACTTTAAACCGGCGCCATTGTCCCATGTGAGAGTCAAAGGTTTATCAAGCGTTAGCACTGCATCTGCTGGTGCTGTCCACACTGTTTTTGAATCAGGCAGTTTGGCTGTTGAACCTGGAAGCGCTGTTAGGCCTTGTTCGACGAAATAGGCATTGGCAGTTCCTGATGGTGAGAGCAGCGTGACCGCTGGGCTTTTGGGATCATATTGTTCGCGGTATTTTTCGAGCCTCAGATCATCAAGCTGTGCGCCTGTGAGATTTACTGAACCTGAGAATTGATCGGTTTGGATTTTTACACGTGAAGACGCGGCCAAAACTTCTGCCACTGGCTTTGTGGTAGCAACAGCAACTGTGCCAGGTGGCGGGGTGGCAGCTTGGGTTTTTACGACTTCAGCTTGCTCTTGGGCTTTCTTAGCTTGCGGGGCCACGTAGTAATATTGCCAGCCAAATACGATCAACATCGACAGCACGACCGCGAGGATCATGTTTTTAGGCTCAACTTTATTTGGAGGCTGGTTCATTCTGGTCTCGTTTCTGGCGATTTTGCAGCTTTGGCATGAAGCTTTTCTGCTGCAGAGATAAGGTCTGATTGTAGAACTTGAAAGGGGCGATTTTCAGCTGGTGCGCGGCCGATAACCACATAATCAAAACCAAGCTTTACGACATTGGGCAAACTCAATCGCGCTGCCTCTTTTAAACGTCGCTTGATGCGGTTTCGGACGACAGCATTGCCGAGCTTCTTGGTGCATGTGAACCCGATCCGCGCTGGTTCTTCATCATTTCGTGCCAAAGCTTGCACCACAAACGCAGGCATGGACTGATAAACGCCTTTAGCGGCGGCAACGAAATCCTGCCTCCGCTTCAAGCGCTGCATTCGGAAAAACTTGGATTAAGCCGAGAGCCGCTTGCGGCCCTTGGCGCGACGACGACGGATCACATTGCGACCGCCTACTGTTTCCATGCGTGAGCGGAAGCCGTGACGACGCGCGCGAACGAGGTTCGATGGTTGGAAAGTACGTTTCACGTTGAAACTCCGTCTAATTCAAAAGATTTTAGCAAGTCCCTGAAAGGAAATGGATAAATCCATTTTTAGTAGTCCCACTGACTGGCCAAAACCAAGGTTTATTGGTTAAGTTGCGCGGGTTATGATGGAAGCTTGGTCAAAAGTCAACGCGGGGGTGGATAAATCACAACTACATGTCCCTTTATGACGCCGCAAACACGCAGAGTGAACCCTTCTCACGAGGCTGTGAGCCCCCCTGTTCAGGAGATGCGATATAAGCCAATTAGCATTTCATGACCACGAGGATAATCATGACACCTGCCCCATCTCCGCTTCGGCGCTGGCTGCCGCTTATTGCACTTGGTGGCTTGATTGCCTTTGCATACGCGCTTGGAATACAAAAATATTTCTCGCTTGAGGCAATTGCTGAAAATCATGCTGCATTGGAATCATACGTGCGCGATCATTTAATATCGGCTGTTTTGATTTATATGGCGATTTATGTGGGCGTTGTGGCGCTGTCTTTGCCGGGCGCTGGCATATTGAGTATAGTTGGCGGGTTCGTTTTTGGTTGGGCTTTAAGTGGAACAGTAACGATTTTTGCCGCAACGATTGGCGCCATTATCGTTTTTCAAATTGTCAAAACATCTTTGGGAGCTACAATTGCCGAGCGCGCTGGACCGTTTGTTAAAAAGCTGTCGGCTGGATTTGCTGATGATGCATTCAACTATCTATTGTTTCTGCGCTTGGTTCCTGCATTTCCGTTCTTTGCAATAAATGCAGTGGCTGGATTAGTTCGGGTTGATTTGCGCACCTATGCGCTGGCGACATTGATTGGCATTATCCCCGGTAGCTATGCATTTGCTTGGTTGGGGCGCGGACTTGGCAGCATCATTGAGGCACAGACCAATGTGCATGATGTTTGCGTTGCCGCCAAGGGCTTGGCCAATTGCCCATTTGAAATTTCCGCGTCCTCTCTGATTACGCCGCAATTGCTGATCGCACTTGTTGTGCTTGGTGTTGTATCGCTCATTCCTGTTGCTTTGAAAAAATGGAAAACTGCAAAATGAAATTTGATATTGCTGTGATTGGCGCTGGCTCGGCGGGTTTGTCTGTTGCTGCCGCTGCGGCACAATTTGGCGAAAAGATTATTTTGTTTGAAAAAGGAGAGATGGGTGGTGACTGCTTGAACTACGGTTGTGTTCCATCAAAGTCGCTAATCTCAGCTTCAAAGGCAGCCCATGCACAGCGCAGTTCGGCTCATTACGGCGTTGCGGCCGTCGAGCCGAAGGTCGATTTTGCTAAGGTGATGGATTATGTGCAAAGCGTGATCGCCGCTATCGAGCCCAACGATAGCCAAGAACGGTTTGAAAAACTGGGCGTGTTAGTGGTTCGCGCACCTGCAAAATTTGTCAACGCAAATGAAGTAGAGGCGGATGGCAAAATTTATTCTGCGCGCAAATTTGTCATTGCCACAGGATCACGGGCAGGCGTTCCGCCCATTGCCGGTTTGAAAGATGTTCCCTATTTCACGAACGAAAACATTTTTAAAAATCGCGTTC
>CAXTKN010000137.1:0-7208 GCA_964244805.1 uncultured Aestuariivirga sp. | reverse complement strand
GCTGCGAGTTCGGTTCCGCTGCTGGTTTATCAAGGGGTCAAAGAAGCGGAAACGCATCCACTGCTTGATATTTTGGCAAAACCAAATCCCTCGCAAACGGGCCGCGAACTTATCGAAAATATTGTTTCATATCTGCTGCTTGCGGGCAATTCCTTTATTGAAGTCTCAAGCTTGGAAAATACGCCACGCGAGTTGATGGCACTGCGGCCCGACCGCATAAAAGTGGTGCCAGGGCTTGATGGTTGGCCTGCTCATTATGAATATTCTGTATACGGATCAATTGCCAAACTACCTGCTGAAAGCGTGCTTCACATTCGCATGTTCAATCCACTTGATGATTACTACGGGCAGTCACCATTAGAGGCGGCGCAGCGCAGTATTGATACGCATAATTCTGCATGCTCTTGGAATAAATCAATGCTCGATAATGCGGCGAGACCATCGGGCGCGCTGGTGTTTGCGGCATCAGATGAGCAACTAACAGCGGAACAATTTGAGCGACTTAAAAATGAATTGGAGACCAGTTATCAAGGGGCCGCCAATGCGGGCAGGCCGATGGTGCTGGAGGGTGGGCTCGATTGGAAAGAGATGGGCTATAGCCCCAAGGACATGGATTTCATTGCAGCAAAAAATTCCGCGGCGCGTGAGATCGCCTTGGCCTTCGGTGTGCCGCCGATGTTGCTGGGGATTCCAGGTGATAATACCTATTCGAATTTCACGGAAGCGAACCGTACATTCTGGCGGCAAACTGTGATCCCTGTTTTGGGTAAGGTTACGGATGCGATTGGAAATTTTGTTGGCCCGCAATTTGGAGACGATTTGAAATTAAGCTTTGATTTGGATCAAGTTGAAGCGCTATCGCATGATCGTGATGCGCTGTGGGCGCGTGTGAATGCGGCGACGTTTTTAAGTGAAGACGAGAAGCGGGCTGCTGTGGGGTATTAGAATCATCCCTCCCCTAATACAGGGGAGGGTGTCTGCGCAGCAGACGGGAGGGGCCCGTCTTGCTGAATTTTTATCGAACCCCTCCTGTTCGCGTGCCGCGAACTGTCCTCCCCGGTAGTCGGGGAGGAATGTTTTACAAAAGGAATTTTATATGACCCTTCGTCTGCAACGACGCGGGCTGGAGCTGCCTTTATCGGCAGCGCCTGGCACCGGCGTGTTTACGGGATATGCCAGTCTGTTCAACAAGCGCGATGGCGCTGGCGATATTGTGATGCCGGGCGCTTTCAAGGAAAGCTTGAAAAAGCGCGGTGTTGAAAATATCCGCATGCTTTTTCAGCATGATCCATCTGAGCCAATTGGCACGTGGGTCGATGTTTATGAAACCGAGCGCGGGCTTTTTGTGCGCGGCAGGCTTGACCGCAATGTTCAACGCGGGCGCGAATTGTATTCGTTGCTTGAGAGCGGCGGGCTTGATGGGTTGTCGATCGGATTTAAAACTGTTTCGGCGAGGCCTGATCGCATCACCAAGACCCGCCGCATCTACACAATTGATCTCTGGGAAATTTCACTCGTCACTTTTCCAATGTTGGAAGGTGCACGGGTGAGCACTGTGAAGTCTCGCGCATGGGCGAAGGCGGACTCACTTTTTGTCAAACCTGAAGCCCTGAACTTAACAAGGAATGTTGCAACACATGGATAATCTCGAAACCAAAGTGGCAAGCGCCACTGCTGAGCACTACGACGTGATGGGAGCGTTTGAAGCTTTCAAAGAAGCCAATGACGAACGCTTGGAGCAAATCGAAAAGCGCATGAGCGCCGATGTGGTGACCTCGGAAAAGGTTGACCGCATCAATAAGGCGATGGACGAATTGATTTTGAAATCGCGCAGGCCTGCCTTGGGTGGCGAATTGAAAAACGAGCCGAGCGAACACAAAAAAGCTTTCGAGCAATATGTGCGCAAGGGTGAAACCCAAGGTCTATTCTCTCTCGAAGCCAAGGCCATGTCTGTGGGCTCGGGGCAAGATGGTGGCTATTTGGTGCCGCCTGAAGTGGAAGCCGAGATTGGTCGCTTGCTTTCAAAAGCGTCACCAATGCGCCAGATTGCTGATGTTCGCCAGATTTCGGCAACACTTTATAAAAAGCCATTCAACACCAATGGCGCAGCAACAGGCTGGGTAGGTGAAACGGCGGCACGTGCGCAAACTGCGAGTCCGACATTGGCTGAATTGCAATTTCCAACTATGGAGCTGTATGCGCAGCCTGCGGCCACGCAAGCCTTGCTGGATGATTCAATTGTGAATCTCGATCAATGGGTGGCACAGGAAGTGGAAACAGTTTTTGCCGAACAGGAAACCGATGCGTTTCTCAATGGTGATGGTGTGACACGGCCCAAGGGTATTTTGGCTTATACCAAGGTTGCGCAAAGCTCTTGGACATGGGGCAATACGGGCTACATCGCAACGGGTGTGGCTGGTGCATTTGCAGCCACCAATCCGACAGACAAGTTAGTTGATCTGATCTACGCAACCAAGGCAGCTTACCGCCAGAACGCACGCTTCATGATCAGCCGCGCCACGCAAGCGCAGATCCGCAAGTTCAAAGATGCACAGGGGAATTATCTTTGGCAGCCGGCAGCAACAGCTGATGGCAACGCCATGTTGCTGAACTTCCCCGTGGTGGAAAGCGAATATATGCCCGATATTGGCACTGATACATTCTCAGTGGCGTTTGGCGATTTCAAGCGCGGCTATCTGATTGTTGATCGCGTTGGCACGCGCATTCTGCGTGATCCGTTCACCGCGAAACCATATGTGCTGTTCTACACCACCAAACGCGTCGGTGGCGGCATGCAGGACTTTGATGCGATCAAGCTGTTGAAGTTTGGCGTGTCGTAATTTTTATCCCTCCCCTGCTTTAGGGGAGGGTGACTGCGTAGCAGTCGGGAGGGGTTCGAGTCACGGCCCCCTCCCGTCTCGCGTTCCGCTCGACTCCCCTCCCCTAGAGTAGGGGAGGGATGATTTCAGGATTTCAAAAATGCCCCTCATTCTCACCACTCCGCCTTCTGCGGAACCCTTAAGCTTGGCTGAGGCCAAGGCGCAATTGCGCATTTACCATTCAGACGATGACACATTCGTCAGTACACTGATTACCACAGCGCGGCGAATGATTGAACAGCGCTATGATCTGGCTTTGATGCAACAGAGTTGGTCGCTGTTTCTTGATCAATGGCCTGAAGCTGGAATTTTTAATGTGCCATTGCAACCATTGCTAAGTGTGACCGACATTAAAACCTATGGCGATGATGATACGCCAGCGACCCTCGACCCGGCCCACTATTATATTGACGTGGCGAGTAACTCACCCCGCATTGTGTTGCGCAGGGGCCGCGTGTTTGTGGCACCTGGTCGTTTGGTCAATGGTGTTGAGTTGAAATTTATTGCTGGATTTGGGGCAACATCAGCTGCTGTGCCAGCCGAAATAAAGCAGGCCATGCTGATGGCAATTTCGGATTGGTATGCCAATCGCGGCGATCAGAATAATGGCAGACTGCCCGTCGGCGCTGTTGAACTTCTGCGAGCTTACCGCAATAGGCGGCTGAAATGAGCCCTGCGCAATCGATTCAACAGGCGATGCGAACGGCTCTGCTTGCCCGTGTACCTCTTACTGCATTACTTGGTGGCGCACATATTTATGATGAAGCGCCGCGTGGTGCCAGCCCACCTTATGTGATGTTCAACGCCATCGAGACCCGCGATTGGAGCGTGGCTGATCAAAAGGCGCATGAACTGATCGTAACGCTCGAAATTGTGACCAATTCTCGTGCGCGGCCATTGGCGCAGAACATCGCCAATGAAATTGAAACGGCATTGGACGGCGTGGTGTTGACGTTGACGGATCACAAATTGGTCAATCTGCGCGCTGTTTTCAATTATGTTTCCAAGTCTGCAACGACATCAAACTTCAATGGCGTGGTGCGCTTTCGCGCCGCCACCGAACCCCTTTAAAAGGAGAACACCATGGCAGCCCAAAAAGGCCGTGACCTATTATTAAAACTTGACAGCACGGGAGCAGGAGTGTTCGTGACGGTGGCCGGTCTGCGCAGCCACACGCTTTCCTTCAATTCCGAAACCGTCGATGCCACATCGCAAGAATCCGCAGGCGCTTGGCGTGAATTATTGGCGGGTGCTGGTTTGAAATCCGCGGGATTGCGTGGCAGCGGCATTTTTAAAGATGCGGCGACTGATCTGACAATGCGCAGCTATTTTTTCAACAGCACCATTGTCGATTGGCAAATCATCATTCCGAATTTCGGCATTGTGCAGGGGCCATTCCAAATCGTGAGTTTGGATTTTGGCGCGAAGCATGACGGCGAAGTGACGTTTGACTTGGCGCTCGCCTCTGCGGGCCAACTTTCATTCACAGCAATTTGAGGTACAACATGGCCAATCGACATCGTGGTGAAATTGAAGCTGAACTTGGCGGACAGAATTATACACTGGTGCTCACCCTCGGCGCACTTGCTGAAATCGAACACGCCTATGGCGGCGAAGATATGGTTGCCATTGCCGAGCGCTTTGAAGGCGGGCGCATTAAAGCGACGGACGCAATCAAAGTAATTGGTGCTGGACTTCGCGGTGCTGGATTAACGTTCAGCGATGATGAAGTTTCGAAGCTTTCAGTGGCGGGCGGTGCTGCTGGATATCTGCGCATAGTGGCGGAGCTTTTGAAAGCGACCTTCGCAGGCAATCTATGAAGAAGCTGAAGCCCACGTTTCCCTGGGCGAGACTGATGCAATTGGGGCTTGGCAGGTTGAAGCTAAGCCCTTCCGAATTCTGGCGCAGCACGCCGCGCGAAATCGCTGCGGCATTTGGTACTTCCTCCCAGCCAATGCTGCGCCAGAAACTGAATGAGATGATGGAAAGGTTTCCCGACGAATGAGCGATCAAACCACACAGAATGTAAATGCGCTGGCGGCGAGTACCCAAGCCTTACGCACCGAGATGCAGGACTTATCGCAATTGGCCGACAGCTTTGGCAACAAGCTGGTGACGTCGTTTGCCAGCGCTGTGGTGCATGGCAAAAGTTTGAGCGATGTGATGAGGTCGCTTGTATTGTCGCTCAGCCAATCGGCATTGTCTGCGGCTTTAAAGCCGCTTGGCAACATTGTCGGCAATCTATTGGGCGGGGTTTTGGCCAATGCGGGTGGCAACGCCTTCAATAATGGTCGCATCACACCCTTTGCCGATGGCGGCGTGGTGAACAGCCCGATGTTGTTTCCGATGAATGGCGGAGCGGGCGTGATGGGCGAGGCGGGGCCTGAGGCGATCATGCCATTATCGCGCGGAGCCGATGGCAAGCTGGGCGTGCGCGGCGGCGGGGGCGTGAATGTGACGGTGAATATTTCTACGCCAGATATTCAAAGTTTCAATCAATCACAAGGCCAGATTGCAGCGCAAATGGCGCAAGCGATTATGCGCGGGCAGAGGAATCTTTGAGATGCCATTTGATAATGTGAGATTTCCAACCGCGATTTCCCGGGGCTCTACAGGCACCGCTGAACGCCGCACCGATGTGGTGACCACCGCATCTGGCCGCGAAGAACGCAATGCACGCTGGGCCAATTCCAAGCGCAGCTATAATGCTGGGTTTGGTGTGAAGTCGCTCGACGACATTCAAAATGTGGTGGCGTTTTTTGAGGAGCGACGCGGACGGCTTTATGCGTTTCGCTGGAAAGATTTTGCCGATTTTAAATCATGCGCGGCAACGGCCACTGTTGCTGCGACTGATCAAAATATTGGAACGGGCGATGGCGTGACGGCGGCGTTTCAATTGGTGAAAAAATATGGCACGGGGACACGGAACTATTTGCGCGTGATCAATGCCCCCGTTGCGGGCACGGTTCGGGTTGCTGTGAATGGAACCGTGACGACGCAATTTACGGTGAACGTTTTGACTGGAATTGTGACTTTTAACATTGGTTCAATTCCCACTGTAAGTGCAGTGATCACCGCTGGTTTTGAATTTGATGTGCCTGTGCGGTTTGATGCGGATGCGATCACTATCAATCTGGCGCATTTTGCGGGCGGTGAAATTCCGCATATCCCATTGATTGAGGTGCGGCCATGAGGAATATCCCTCTAACGCTGCAAGCGCATTTGGACAGCGGCACGATGACGCTTTGTTACTGTTGGAAGCTGACATTGCGTTCGGGACAGATCATCGGCTTTACCGATCATGATGATGCGGTGGCTTTTGACAGTGTGAATTTTGAGGCTCAAGCTGGTTTTTCAGCTTCTGAAATTCATTCTACGCTTGGTTTTGCGGTTGATAATCTTGAAGCATCTGGCGCATTGAAGTCGGCGCAGCTTGATGAGGCGAGGTTGAATGCGGGTGATTATGACCATGCAGCAATCGAAATTTGGCGGGTGAATTGGCAAGATGTGACGCAGCGCATTTTGCAACGCAAGGGCCATTTTGGCGAAGTGAGCTATGGGCAGGGGCATTTCAAAGCTGAGGTGCGTGGGCTGGCCCATTTGATGAACCAACCCAAGGGTCGCTTGTTTCAATTTGGCTGTGATGCAGTTTTGGGAGATGCGCGCTGTGGTGTGAATTTGAATCAGAGCGCTTATCGCGGCGTGGCGACGGTTACGGCGGTGCGCGAAAATAGTTTTGATGTTTCGGGTTTAAGTGGTTTTGCCGATGATTGGTTTACGCGCGGGGTGTTGAGTTGGAGCAGCGGGTCGAATACGGGGCGATCACTTGCGATTAAACGCCACCGGGCTTTTGCAGCATCATCGCGGATTGATTTCTGGCAGGCACCGAAGTTTGTTGTAGCTCCGGGCGAGCAGATAATAGTGAATGCCGGATGCGATAAACAATTTGCAACTTGCAAAGCGAAGTTTGCCAATCAGACAAACTTCCGCGGCTTTCCGCATATGCCGGGCAGCGATTTTGTGATGGCTGTGGCGAGTAAAGACGGCGTGAATAACGGCGCTAGCAGGGTGGGATAAAAATAGTCCTCTTCCACTTGTACGAGCCAAAGAGCCCTCATCCGGCCTTCGGCCACCTTCTCCCATTTGCCAAGAGGCAAACGGGCGAAGGCTATAATCATTATCGCCTTCGCCCGTTTCGCGAAGCGGAATGGGAGAAGGTCCCGAAGGGGGATGGGGGCTCTTTGGCTCGAACCAACAACAATTAGAGATTTTTTATGACAACACAAAACGCCATCATCACCCTCACCAAGGGCTGGATAGGCACGCCTT
>CAXTKN010000136.1:0-7249 GCA_964244805.1 uncultured Aestuariivirga sp. | reverse complement strand
CCATCGACATGGCCTTGCACCATGTGTCCTGAGAGGCGAGTGTTTAAACTCACAGCGCGTTCGAGATTGACGTGGCTGCCCGTGATGATTTTTTCGAGATTGGTGCGGGCTAAAGTTTCGGCACTGGCAAAAAAAGCGGCAGCACCATCGCTGTTGAAGGAAGCAACCGTCAGGCACACACCATTCACAGCAATGCTCTCGCCGAGGCTGAGGTCGTTCATGCCAGTGGCCACCGTGCATCGCAGTGCGCCGTTTTCGTGCACCGCATTGGTGACCTTGGCCACACGTTCAATGATTCCGGAAAACATGGGGTTCCTTGTTTTGAAAAATTTGGATTTGGTCGGGATCGCCCTTGGTGATCAGCACATGCTCATCCCAGAGGCCACTGTTTAAGAAAAATTGGGTGAGCGACGGGCCAGCTTCGACGAGCACTTCGAGTGCACCCTGCTCTGCCAGATGTTTCAACACTTGCAAGAAATTATCAGCGAATGAAATTTTGAAACCGCGCTCGATTGCAGCATCGAGATAGATTTGCGGAACGCGGCGGCGCCGATCGAATAAAACGAGATGGCGTTGCTTGTTTGCGAAATCCTCAACCAGTCGCACAGTGAAATGCGGATCATCGGCCAGCACAGTGCCAGAACCTGTGATGATTGCATCAGCGCGGCGGCGTAGTTGGTGGGCGAAGGTCAAAGATGATTGCGATGTGAAAGTCTTTTGGCCTGCGGGCGGGATCATGCTGCCTTGCGTGTTGATTGCTTGTTTGATTGTAACCCATGGCAGGCCTTGCGTGGCGCGTTTGGTGAATGGCGCGATCAGGCGTTGTAAATCTGATTTCAGTTTTGGAGCGTCTGCTTGGCTCAAAATCTGTACATTCAAACCAGCTTTGCTTAAGCCATCAGCGCCTCCACCTGCGACGTGCGGATTTGGATCAGCCATGCCGATCCACACATTCTTTGCAGAGGTTGAGAGTATAGCTTCTGTGCAAGGCCCGGTGCGGCCCGTGTGGTTGCAAGGTTCGAGGGTGACGACGACGCTGTGAATGAGTTCTCGCTTAGCACATTGTCTTATGGCCAAGACTTCAGCGTGAAATGTGCCTGCTTTTTGGTGAGCTGCCACGGACAGCACGTTGCTGTCTTTATCAAGTAATACGCAGCCAACTGGAGGATTAGGCGCGGTGGCTCCCTCAAACTTCAGAGCCTCAGACAAGGCAAGTTTCATGGCTGGCAAGATGCCTGCCGCCGATTCCAAACTTGCTCTTTCCTTTGTAAGCTCCATGCCCTCGACTCGTCATAACTTTGACGTCAACAGGGCAAATGACACCACGCGTCCACCGCTTTCCAAAGAAAAGCAGATTCCGCGCGTCATCATTGTTCTCTTCCATCCGGACTATACCGTCGGCCTCGGAATTTAACCGAGTCTGCTGACCTTATGCGAAACAAAAGTTTCGCTTAAGCGCTCGCGGGCTGATGAAGTTTCCTTCAAACACCGCCGGTGGGGAATTGCACCCCGCCCTGAGAACGTATTCTGTAACTTATATAGTCATCATTTCTCGGAACTGCAAGTCAGCTCCGAAACTCGAAATCACTCCGCAGCCTCGGCCGCTTCCTCATCAACCCATGTCTTAGGCCTTGAGGCCATTTCTTTTTTCAGCTCATCGGCCACAAGGAACGAAAGTTCCAAGGCTTGGGCTGCGTTCAGACGCGGGTCGCAGAAGGTGTGGTAGCGGTCATTCAGATCTTCATCACGAAGAGCGCGAAGGCCGCCTGTGCATTCGGTTACATCCTTACCCGTCATTTCGACATGAACACCACCAGCATGTGTGCCTTCAGCTTGGTGCACGCCCATGAAGCGGCGCACTTCAGTCATAATCGCTTCGAAAGGACGAGTTTTATAACCTGATGTTGCCTTGATCGTGTTGCCGTGCATCGGGTCGCAAGACCAGACAACCACGCGGCCCTCGCGTTTCACGGCGCGGATCAAATCTGGCAGGTGCTTTTCAACTTTGTCTGCGCCGAAGCGGGCAATCAAGGTGAGGCGACCTGGTTCGTTTTCTGGATTCAAAATGTCGATCAGTTTGATCAATTCATCTGGCTTCAATGTTGGGCCGCATTTTAAGCCAATAGGGTTCTTTATACCACGCGCGAACTCAACATGGGCGTGGTCGAGCTGACGGGTGCGATCACCAACCCAAATCATGTGCCCCGATGTTGCGTAATAGTCGCCGCTGGTGGAATCAATGCGGGTCATGGCTTGCTCATAGCCAAGTAGCAAAGCTTCATGGCTGGTGAAGAAATCAGTGGTGCGCATTTGTGGTGCGGTTTCGGCCGTGATGCCGCAAGCGCGCATGAACCCAAGCGTCTCGGTAATCCGGTCTGCCACTTCTTGATATTGTTCAGAAGCAGGCGAATCCTTCAGATTGCCTAAAGTCCATTTATGCACGTGTTCAAGATTGGCATAACCACCCTGTGCAAAAGCCCGCAGCAAATTAAGGGTCGCCGCAGATTGGCGGTAGGCCATGATCTGGCGTTCAGGATCGGGCTTGCGGCCTTCCACTGTGGCTTCCGAGTCATTTACGATGTCACCGCGGTAAATTGGGTATTCCACACCGTCGATTACTTCGGTTGGCGTGGAGCGCGGTTTGGCGAATTGGCCAGCAATGCGGCCCACTTTCACAATCGGCTGGCCGCCCGCGAATGTGAGAACAACTGACATTTGCAAAAACACGCGGAAGAAATCCCGAATATTATCAGCTGAATGTTCAGCAAAGCTTTCCGCACAATCACCACCTTGAAGAAGAAAGCCCTTGCCCGCAGCAACATTTGCCAGCTTGCGTTTTAGCTTCCGGGCTTCACCAGCAAAAACAAGCGGTGGAAATCCGGCCAAGCGGGCTTCCACAGTTTTCAGCTTTTCAAGATCAGTATATTCCGGCATCTGCATCACCGGAAATTTCCGCCAGCTGTCAGGTGCCCAAGTCGCGCTCATTATATTAACTCCAATAACAAAATAGCCCCTTAACATAGGCCCTTTGGTTCTTATTATCCAGCGCAACGGATTGGTGCAATGGAAATTGCGACGATCCGTTAACCTTTTGCCAATATAAGGCCGAGATACGGGGCGGTTTGGCGTGTTGAGGATAGTATGTACGAACTACTGAATCGGATTCAATGGATCGAAGTTTCCGCCTTTTTGACGACAGGGCAGCCTTCTTTGCTTATGCAATTGGTGGCCGTGAATGCCCTATTTCTGATTGCCGTAATTGTTATTCGGATGCGCCGTAGCCCCAATGCCAAGAGACGTCCGCATTACTATATTCAAGAAGCATTATTGCTGTTCAATCTCGTAATTCTGAGTGAGGATCAATTTGCGCCGTTTTACTATCAGCGCATTGAACCTTTAGTCTACAATTTCAAGCATTGGGTCTTGTGATTTATCGGCTTTTATCAGCGAAAGACTCTAGCGCCGAGCGATAAGCCACCTGACTATCAACATTCCAGTAGCGCAGATCATCAATTCGGATTAGCGCGCCTGAAATAGCACAGCGCACGAAATCTCCCTCGCGAACAATCTGGAAATCGCCGTCAAGATATTTCACTTTGGCTTCGCGTTGGGGTGGAAGGTTGGTATCGATGAAGTTCATGAGGTTCAGATAGCGATTAAGCTCGAAAATTAAAAGAGCGAAGCTTGGGATTTTTTTGGGGTGGCTGTGACGTCCAACCTGCCATCTTGCATTTCGATCTCGAGGTTTGCGGGCGGTTTGATGCCAGAAATCATTTGCAGCGGCTTGCCATGTTGATCACGGATCACCGCATAGCCGCGTTTCAGGACCGATTGATAGCCGAGCGAGGCGAAGAGTTTGAGTTCAGATTTGAGTTGATCAGATTTGCGCAACGTGAATTGCTTCATACCCCTGCTCAAGCGATCTCGCTGGTCGATCAGCCTACGGCGTTGATCGATCAACCGCTGCGCCATTGGCTTTATGCTGAGTTTTCCAGAAATGCGGGCAAGAGCAACCGCATGAACCTGCACGTTAGCTTTCAGCGCCTTGGGCAATTTTGAAGCCGCCACATCCAAGCGTTGACGCGCAGTGGCCAAAATTTCGTCGGGCTTGGGCAAAGCACGGGCGGCAGAATGCAGGCGAGTTTTTGCCTCGCCGACAACGCGCGCCATAGTACGTTTTTGGCGAGCGTTCAGCGAGGCCAGTTCGGCCAATAGATCTGCGCGCACGGGAACGGCGCGTTCGGCAGCGGCAGTTGGCGTGGGTGCACGGAAATCAGAGGCAAAGTCGATCAAAGTGGTATCGGTTTCGTGGCCGATGGCGCTGATCAGAGGGATTATGCTGGCAGCCGTGGCCCTCACTACAATTTCTTCGTTGAAAGGCCAGAGGTCTTCAAGCGATCCACCGCCCCGGGCAACGATCAAGAGATCGGGCTTGTTCTCCATCGCGTTAAAGCCTTCGATCGCCGCTGCCACTTCGGCCGCCGCCGTTTCGCCTTGAACACGAACCGGCCAGACGATGACATGACGCGGAAAGCGATCATTCAAGCGGTGAAGAATATCGCGGATCACGGCACCGGTTGGCGATGTGATGATGCCAATGGTGCGCGGCAAATACGGGAGAGTTTTCTTGCGGTCTTGATCAAACAGGCCTTCGGCGGCTAGGGTCTTTTTACGCTCTTCCAGAAGCGCCATAAGAGCGCCCACGCCTGCGGGCTCAACGTTCTCGATCACAATCTGGTAATTGGATTTGCCGGGATAAGAGGTGATTTTGCCGGTGGCGATGACTTCCAAGCCCTCTTGCAGTTTGGATCGCAATTTGTTGAACACGCCGCGCCAGATCACGGCATCCAGCTTTGCGCCTTCGTCCTTCAGCGCGAAATATGCGTGACCTGAACTATGAGGCCCACGATATCCAGAAATCTCACCCCGCACCCGCACATGGCCAAAACGATCTTCCAAGGTGCGTTTTAAGGCATGGGAAATTTCGGTGACCGACTGTTCGCCCAGGTTTGGCTTAGTGGCTTCTATGATCTCGCCTGTTTCAGGGTCATAATCGGGCATTGTGGACATTTGGGATTCTCGGGGTTCTGCGCGTGGTATAGTGCAAACGCCCCTTCACTCCAACGGCGTTTCTTGTTTTGCAATATGCACGGCCAGTAAACATCCGTTGGGCGTATAGGAGCAATGTTCAGTGCCATCGCGCAGCCAGACGAGATCGCCCTTCTTAAACACCGTTCCGTCGTTTTCAATCAGCTCGCCGTCAAGAATCAAAAACTGTTCGTGGCCGTTGTGGCGGTGGGCGCGCGTGGTCATTCCGGCTGGCATGCGGTAAACATGAAAGCCTTCGCCCAATGGCAAATCATCATTATGCGATAGGATGCTATCGCCAAATTTCACGCCATCATCATGTACAAAATCTATGAAGGGTGCATCGAAGATATTGGCCACGCGGCGGTCTTCCGGGGGAACAGGTTTCATTGGGTACGACTTTCATAATCACTATTTTCACTTCCATTATTTTAGTTAACGTAAGGAAACATGGCAATGACAACTGTTCGGCTTGAAAATGCGGATTCAAAAACTCGTCCGATCTTTACTTCGGGGATGACTAACCATCTTTTCACGATAGATATCGCCTTGCTTTGCCGATCTACGCCAAGGTCGAGCTTTATTCAGCGCTACATCATATGCAGGCATATTCCTGTTTATTTCTGTTAGAACCAGACACGGCTCTTCAAGCTGTGAACAGCGAGCCGTCCATTTTCCATCTGGCCCAATAATCCCTGCCGTTCCTTCGTTGGCGCATTGAGCCGGCGTTGCCGCCGCAACCCAAATAGAATTTAACCCTGCGTAAGCTTCAAGTGCTGTTTGAAAGAAGCCTGGAATCCCAAACGATGAGAATAGTACAGCATCGGCGTTAAGCTGCTCATACTCAGTAAACACTTCAGGAAATTGTACTTCTATGCAAATGGCACAGCCAAATCTAAAACCTTCCACATCAAAAGTGATTGGAACGGAGCCGGGTGTATACCAACCATTGAGTTCTGTGCTTGATAGAAATCTCTTATCGTATCTGGTTACGAGTTCTCCTTTATCAGAAAAGATATACAGACAATTGTGAGGCGGCAAATCCTCCGACAATCTGTGAGCTCCTCCGACCACCGAAAATACGCCAAGCTTACCGCACAAGTTTGCGATGCTTCGAAGCTCGGTTTCTTGGCTTGCCCAATCAAAACTTTGCCACGCATCCTGTGTTAGAATTTGAGATTTGGCATATCCTGAAAGCGCAGCTTCACAAAAATTTACGAGACAGGCGCCTTCTCCCGCAGCACGCTTTATCATCGCACGAATTGCAATTCCGTTGATGGCGATGTCTGATGAAACATGGGTTTGTGTTGTGGCGATTTTCAATTGTGGGCTACTTCTGTTTTTGCTTGATTCCTCGCTTTAACATGCCACAAAGCAGTTCAGCACAGGATATCAATCTATGAACGTTCTTTTAATTGGCTCTGGGGGCCGCGAACATGCGCTGGCTTTTGCGCTGGCGCGCAGTCCATTGTTGACCAAACTTTATGCGGCTCCGGGCAATCCGGGAGTGGGCAAGTTGGCTGAGTTGGTTTCAGTGAAGGTGACTGACCATGCGGCTGTGATTGCCTTTTGTAAGTCGCATAAGATTGGCTTTGTGGTTGTTGGCCCTGAAGCGCCTTTGGTGGCGGGCTTAGTGGACGATTTGGCTGCGGCTGGCATTAAAGCGTTTGGGCCTTCGAAGTTCGCGGCGCAGTTGGAGGGATCCAAAGGCTTTACCAAAGATATTTGTGCGAAATTTGATATCCCTACTGCTGCTTATGGTCGCTTCACGGATGAGGCGAAGGCGCTGGCCTATTTAAAAAAACATGGGGCGCCGATTGTGATCAAGGCGGATGGTTTGGCGGCGGGCAAAGGTGTGACCGTGGCGATGAATATGGCCGAGGCCGAGCATGCTGTGCGGGAGATTTTTGCGGGTCGCTTTGGGACGGGCGAATGTGTGATTGAAGAATTTATGGAGGGCGAGGAAGCGAGTTTCTTTGCGCTCTCTGATGGCGTGAATGTGTTGGCCTTGGCAACAGCGCAAGACCACAAGCGCGTGGGTGATGGCGATGTGGGGCCGAATACGGGTGGCATGGGGGCGTACTCGCCTGCCCCTTGCATGACTGAGGCCTTGTGTGCCGAGACGTTGGAAAAAATTGTAAAGCCCACTGTGGCCGCACTG
>CAXTKN010000135.1:0-7329 GCA_964244805.1 uncultured Aestuariivirga sp. | reverse complement strand
ATTTCGTTGCATGCGTGATAACTTAGTCGCGCGGCAGATAGCGGCAATTAGAGGGGCAATTTCTATGAGGCATTTATTAAACGCAGCTGTATGTTTGGCTACAATTCTGTCTTTGTCCGGCTGCGCTGATATTCCCTTAGGCGATTTAGATTCGCTCAAGAATTACCAAACGCCTGACGCCCCTCCGCAGCAAAGCACTTATGAAGGTGTTAAGCCCACCCAGAATGTAGACAGTAACGGAAACTGTAACACTCAGACGTGTTGACGGAGCGGGTAATTCGTGGGTTTGACTTATAACTTAAAAGCCAAACCACTCTGTGTCACCCCAACTCCAACACAACAATTTCAGGCGGCATGCCAAGGCGCACAGGGATGATGCTGCATCCCAAACCGCCCGACACCACAAGATGTTTTCCGTCTTCCACCACATGGCCATAAGCATAACGGTTGCCATAGCCTGAAGGTGTGACGAAAGATTTTCCGAAGAGGCGAATTTGGCCGCCATGGGTGTGGCCGCTCAGCGTGAGCGAAACACGCTCTGGAATTTCGGGAAACAGATCGGGCTCGTGTGCCATGTGGATGATCGGTGCGTCGTCGGTGATCATGGCCATGGCGGCTGGAACATCCGCCATGCTTTCAAAATCCCAATTGCGGGATTTCTTGATTGCCACCATTGATCCCGTGCCCGAAAGCCAAAAGGGCAGTCCGTCTTTTTTCAGTTGCACAGCGCGGTTTTCCATCACCGGAATGCCAGCATCCTCAAATGCTTTCTGCGCTACGGTAGGGCCATGCTTATTTTTCTGCGCCGTCCTGTCATCCCACCAATCGTGATTGCCGCAAATTGCAAAAGTGCCGAGAGGTGATTTCAATGCCTTTGCCGCTTCAGCGGCCAGATGCACGGGGACTGTTCCCGTACGGAAAAAATGGCCTGCAACATAATCACCAAGCAACAGATGAATATCCGGCTCCAAGGCATTTGCGGTTTCAATAATGCGCTGCCAGCGCGAGAGCGGCATATGCGGCACAACCAAATGCGGATCAGCCAACAACACGGCGCGCAGTTTCAGACCCGGTGTCCAGCGTGGCGGTGTGAACTTGTATGTGGTGGTGTTGAGCCGAAAACCCGGTTCAATCACAGCTGCATAGGTGGCAGAGGCCAACCCCGTCAGGGCGCTGTAACCAATCAAACTTAAAAACGCGCGGCGGGTGATCATGATTTGCTTGTCGTTTCCTTTGCCTCGCTCAACGCCCATTGACGGAAAGCTTCCACCAGCGGGTTTTGCGATGTGTCCAAAGGTGAAACAATATGATAGGCAAATTGTGACGGCGCCCGCAGCGAAAGCTCAAATGGTTTAACAAGCCGCCCCGATGCCAAATCGTCCGCCACCAGATTTGAATCGCCAAGCGCCACGCCGTGCCCGTCAATTGCTGCCTGCACGGTGAGCGCGGTTTGGCCGAAATGCAGCCCGCGCTTGTCATCAAAATCATTGATACCCGCCGCCAACATCCACATTTTCCAATTCGGCCAAACAATACCCTGCGCTTCATAGTCAAGATGGATGAGCGTGTGGCGCAACAAATCTTTAGGGTGGGCCAGCGGCTTTTCCTTGGTAATAATGCGGGGGCTGCACACGGGAAAAATTTTATCCATGAACAGTAGATCCGATTTCAATCCCGGATAGCGCCCTTGGCCAAAGCGAATGGCAATATCCACATCGTCACGCTCAAAATCCAGCGCCGTGGTTGAAACATCAACCCGCACTTCGGCACCCGGGGCTTGATCCAAAAAGCGATCAAGTCGCGGCACCAACCATTTGGCAGCAATAGAAGGTGAAGCAGACACTTTAAGCACCTTACGGTTTTCAAGACGCTTGATGCGCTTGACGGCGCGGGCCAGCGTTTCCAAACTTTCAGCAGCGGCTGAGGAGAGAATATCCCCTTCGCGCGTCAGCACCATCGAACGGCTGGTGCGGGTGAACAGCGCCACTCCAATTTGATCTTCTAACTCTTTGATTTGGTGGCTGATTGCTGCAGGTGTCACACCCATCTCGTCAGCCGCCCGCGTAAAGCTTAAATGCCGCGCTGCAGCATTAAAGGCACGGAGAGAGCGAAGGCCGGGGAACTGTTCAAGCATGATCTTCAAACATTATTTGATGATGTGAATAGAATTAGTCGTTTGTAATAGGGAATACAAGCATCTATATTTTGATCATCAACAAAGTTTAATGAAAGATTAAGAAAATGACCAAGATCCTCAGCCAAATCCGCGCCGCTTATGTGAGCGCCACAACAATGAACCCACTCGCCGCCACCATGATTGAAGACAACAAAGCCTTTATGGCATCTTCACGTGGCTGGAAAAAGGCCAACGTATTGTAATTTCTGTCTCCTCGGCAGGATACCCGCAACTGGCCGCCTGCAAGGGCGGCTTTTTTGCGACGGCAGAAACTTACTGGCCCACTCTAATTCTTTGTCACCAATTCGAATGTGCAAACCAGTCCTTCAGCTTTCCAATCAAAGTTGATCACGCCGCCTCCGGCCAATACTGAACTGGTCAACAACTTATGGCCAAAACCACGTTCTATCGTTACCGCAGGGGGAAAACCGCCAACCTCACGCCAAACGAAGATATCGCGGTGGCCATCCAGTTCCAATTTGCGATTTCCACTGACGAAAACTTGGCCTTTGGAGGATTTAAGCGCTCCATGTTTAATTGAGTTGGTCAAAAGCTCATGGATGCAAAGCGCCAAAGTTTGACTCGATTCAGGCGAAACTTGAAAATCAGGAATGTCGATTACAAAACGGTGCTCGTCATAGTCCTGATGCGCGCTTAGCACTATTTGCACTATTTCGCCGCAGTTGGCGCCCTGCCAGGCATTTTCCACTAATTTTTCATGTGCCACCGCCATGGCGGCAAGTCTATCGGTCAACGCTTCAACATATTCGACTGCTGACTGATCTTTTTTAACACTGGTTCGCGCCAAACTTCCAATCGTCGCATAAAGATTTTTTACGCGGTGGGAAAGTTCATTGATCAACAGTTTTCGGTCCATCTCACCACGATGAAAGTTGATTTCATCCATAATGATTTGCGCAAATTGTTTAAGTCTCTGCTTGTGGCTATCATCAAAATCAGGTCTCGGCCTAAAGTCATGGACGCACAACATTCCAATTTTATGGCCGCTTGCCGTGATGAGAGGAGCGCCACAATAGAACCTCAATTTAGGCCCGCCTACAACAAAAGGATGCGTTGCAAACCGAAGATCAGCCAGAGCGTCAACAACCAAGACTGGCCCGTCGTCTTTTTCCAAAATTGCGTGAGCACAAAATCCGTGCTCACGATCAATTTCAACAATATCTGTTCCAACTGCTGATTTAAACCATTCACGAGACTCATCTACCAATGACACCAGCACAATTGGAACACCAAGGACTTCCGAAGCGAGCTTGGTAATCCTCTCGAAGCGATCATCTTTGCCCGTATCGAGCACACACAATTGCCTCAATTGTGCAACGCGTTCCAGATCATTTTCAGGTATTGCAGCCGGCAGAGCCCCGTCAGCGCGTCTATTTTTTGCAATATCCATTATTCTTCCAAAAGACCCAGTACAGATGAAGAGTATCGACTTATGCACTTAGCTTTAAAGTTGCATACTGCCCAAGGTTAAAAATACAGCACTGTTTAAGGCGCATGTCGATGGCTATTTACTGCGTGTCGATCGGCTGCATGCAATTCGAATGAAGTGGAAGTTGTTGTAATCGTTCAACACTGACCCAACGTCGTTTTTCTGATGGACTCAAAACTATTGTTGGGACAGGGTCTCACAAAAGTGGTGGCCCAATTGTGGAGTATGACCATGGATAGCAGATCCACCGTACGCTGTCAAGCAATATTTCTAGTGTAGGAATTATTATTTTCGGATTCTTTTTGTAATCATAACCGAGATCAAGATTGCTATGCGCAAATGTAATGAGTCGGTGTTGTTCCGATCATCTTGCGTCTCTGATTGTAACGCCAATGTGTTCCTGTGCGCGTTCAATTTACTGGAAACTGACGGCAGTCGCGGATTAGACAGATCAGCAAGGCGACAAAGCCTTGAAGAAAACACTAGTCAGGGAACAACCATGAAATTGGGAACACACTCTAAATTTAAAAATATCGCTGCGGCATGTGTTGCATTGGGTGCCGCGGCGTTTTGCACCATTTCCGCATATGCCAGCGAAACAACTTTCACATCGGTCGAATGCGATAAAATTGTTGCGATGTTCACGGATGAAATCGTGCCACGGTCTAAAACGGGAGTCGGGCCATATCGCGATTTTACCGAAAGTGTTTTGTATTATGGAAACTTGGATTGCCCAACGTCCTTTGAGTTCTATGCCCACACACCAGAGTCGATAGAAGTATTTATGAAAGTAAAAACGCAAATTTTGGCAGCCAATCTGAATGCCAGCGATCTCCTCGCGACGGATAAGCCGCCGAAATAGGGGAACCCAGATTTAGCGTCCCTTCCATACTGGCTTGCGTTTCTCGGCAAAAGCCTTGGCTCCCTCAAGCTGATCTTCGCTGGAATACAGCACATCCACAGTTTTTAGTTTCCGCTTCGTCACCATCTCAAAAGCCTCTGCCACTGTGAGATGCGCCGTTTCGCGGTCGATTTCTTTGATCGCGGCAAAAACCAGTGGCGGCCCGTCTGCCAGTTGCTGAGCCAGCGCGCGGGCCCGTGGCATCAGTTGATCGGCTGCGACCACTTCATTGATCAGTCCCCAATGCTTGGCTTCTGTCGTGTCAATCACCCGGCCCGTAAACAACATCTCCATTGCCACATGATAAGGAATGCGGCGCGGCAGTTTAATGGTTGCAGCATCGGCCACCGTGCCAGAGCGAATTTCAGGCAGCGAAAACGTAGCGTGTTCAGCAGCAATGATCAAATCGCACGAGATCATAATCTCAAATCCACCCCCAAAGGCCAAGCCGTTGACCGCGCAGATTATCGGCTTGTTCAATCCCTTCAACTGCTGAAGCCCGCCAAAGCCCCCCACCCCATAATCAGAATCTGGTGCCTCGCCCGCCGCCGCCGCCTTCAAATCCCAGCCGGGGCAAAAGAATTTTTCGCCTGTTGACGTGAGGATCGCCACGCGCAATTCCGGATCATCGCGGAAGCCTGCGAATATGTCTCCCATGATCCGCGATGTCGCCGCATCAATGGCATTGGCCTTTGGGCGGTCGATGGTAACTTCGAGGACGGCACCGTTGCGGCTGGTGTGAATGGGGGTGGTCATTTTTGTTTCCTCATTTGAATAAGTGCATCCGCTGCAACCGCACCCTTCGGCAATACGAAAAGTGGATTCACATCCAGTTCTTCAATCAAACCTTCATATGCATCTGCAAAAGCGGCTATGGACTTAATGGCGGCGATGGTGGCTTCTTGATCTCCAAATTTTCCGCGGAAGCCTTCGACCAGTTTCCATATGCGGAGTTTCTTCAGACCACGGAAGATTTCTTCGTCAGTGCAAGGGAGCAGGAGCTTAATTGAGTCTTTAAGCAGTTCGGTGAAAATGCCGCCCGCACCGATAACGAGCGCCAAGCCAAATTGTGGATCGCGGGTTACTCCGATGATAAGTTCGACCACAGCGCCTTGCACCATTTTTTCGATGAGCAGTTCAGGCGCAAGTTTGGCCATCCGGCTGGCGGCGGCTTCAACTTCGGCTGCGGTTTTGAGATTGAGGGCTACACCGCCGACTTCGGTTTTGTGAAGGATCGTGGTAGAGGAGATTTTTACGGCGACAGGGTAGCCGAGAGAGTTTGCGGTGGCGACGGCCTCAGAAGGAGTGCAGACGCGACCTTCTGGGATACTGAGGCCAAAGGCCTCCAGAAGCTGTTTGCCCTCATGCTCTGTCATCACCCCCGATTCCGTCACCCCAGCGAAGGCTGGGGTCCCGCTTACTTTCGAAATTGGTACTTGCAATATAGCTGGATCCCAGCCTTCGCTGGGATGACGGTCTAGGAAGTGATGATTGTCTAAATTGGAATTGCGCGCCCAATTCTCGCCAATAAAAGCAGCCGCTTCGAAAGCCGTCAAACAATCATCAAGCCCCATCATCGGGGCCATATTGCTGTTGGCCAAGTCAATCGCCAAATCAAGTGGCATCGATTCATGAAGAGATGAAACGATCACTGCGCGGGCTGATTGAAGTTCGCTGGCGTGGCGGAAAGCACGTGCCGTTTTCCACCATGCGGCGGGATTCATGTGGGGGTGGGTGGGCAGGTCAAGGATCAACATGCCCACATCAAAACCGCCGCCGAGAACTGCGGCGAAGGTGGCTTGCAACTTATCTTCATCGCCCCAGATGAAGGTGTGATAATCGAGCGGATTATCAATGGTGACAAATTCATTGAGTGTCGCGGCCACCAATGGTTTGGTAGTTTCATCAAACGGTGGGAATGAGACATTTTTGCTCAGCGCCATATCGGCAACTAAAGCTGCTTCGCCGCCAGAACAACTCAGCGAAACAAGCCGCGCTGATTTCAATGGGCCACCATGATGCAGAAATTTTAATGTTTCAGCAAAAGCCGTAACCGAGGTCATACGCGCAATGCCGTAACGTTCGAACAGCGCATCATATAACGTATCGGCTCCGGCGAGTGACGATGTATGACTCATCGTAACTTTAGCCCCTTGTTCGGAGCGGCCGGTTTTAAGGGCAATAATGGGCTTCTTATGTTTGCGTGCCAAAGCAGCAGCTTTTGCGAAGGCTTCAATATCTTTCAGGCCTTCGATGTGCAGACCGATGGCCGTGATACGATCATCCTTACACAGAGCTTCCAACATGCGGGCAATATCAACATCGGCTTGATTGCCGATGGCGAATACACAAGCAAGAGGAAGTGCGCGGTTGCTCATGGCAAAGTTGCAGGCGATGTTACCGGATTGGGTGATGATCGCCACGCCAGATTCGCGTATTTGAATACCGTGCTCATCGGGCCACAGTGCCGCGCGCGAGAGTCCGTTGACGAAGCCATAACAATTTGGGCCGAGCAGGGGCATGCCGTTTGCGGCTTTCAACAGCTCGTCTTGCAATTCAGTAGCACCAGCTTCTGCAAAACCCGCCGCGTAGATCACCGCACCGCCGCAAGTTTTTTTGCTCAGCGCACGGACGATATCAACAGTCGGTTCACGCTTCACCGCGATGAAGGCCGCGTCAATCACGCCATCAATATCTTCAACCGATTTCACGGTCGCAATGCCACCCAATTCTTCGCGCTTGGGATGCACCGCCCAGATTTTTCCGGTGAAGCCCAATTCGCGTGTTCTGGTAATCGCGATG
>CAXTKN010000134.1:0-7378 GCA_964244805.1 uncultured Aestuariivirga sp. | reverse complement strand
GCGAAGCTGATGATGCCCTTCTCGCCGAAGCCGCTGATAAACTCGAAGCCGAGGCTACAAGCCTTGTCTAGGCAGCATAAAATTATGCTTGGTGGTTTGGAATGTGTGCCGCATCTTTCGGGTGCACTCTATGTGCCTGACTATGAGACTCTCATCATTTCTGATTTGCATTTAGAACAAGGCACCAGCCTTGCGCGGCGTGGCATCCATGTGCCGCCCTTTGATACGGCGGTCACACTTGATCTGCTTGAAACAACACTAAGCACCAACCATGCGAAGCGACTTATATTTCTGGGCGATAGTTTCCATGATGCTCAAGGCGAAGAACGACTGGATGAACTGCACTTAAGTCGCCTGCGTGTCATTACCAACAAATATGAAACTTTGTGGATTGTTGGTAACCACGATCCACATCCGCCGCAATCTTTGGGTGGGCATGGTGCTGAAACAATCGCATTAGGCCCACTCACATTGCGCCATGAACCAGCAAAGAAACTGAAAGACGAAATCGAGATTGCGGGCCACTTGCATCCTGGCTGTGGTCTCAGTCTGCGCGGCCGCCATGTGCGCGGCAAATGTTTTATCGCTGATCAAACAAGACTGATCATGCCAGCTTTTGGTGCTTACACAGGCGGGCTTTCAATTACATCTGCCCCGTTCAAAGGCCTTTTTGATTCAGAGCAGACGAAAATCTGGATGATTGGAAAAAGCAGTTTGCACCGCTTTACACTATAGGACTTTATGAGTTTTTAAGGAACTATCTCATGACCGTCATTCCCGCGCAGGCGGGAATCCAACTTTGGGCATTCGCATGCGTCTTAAGTTAGATTCCCGCCTTCGCGGGAATGACGGGTTAGGGTGAGGGAGATTCGACTAAAATCGAACTACTCCGAACATCTTCAACCCGTCTTCGATTCCATGGCAGCAATCAGTTCAGGCGTGACTTGCCCCGTCACCTTCATGCCCTGTTGCAGTTGAAACAACCTCACAGCGTTCGAAGTGCGCCCGCCTAATTTGCCGTCGGCTTCACCAATATTATAACCAAGTTGATCCAAAAGACCTTGTGCTTTGCCGATTATGTTTTGTGACGCAGGTGCTGCCGAAGCACTTTGTTGCAGTGCTGCATTTGCACCCTTCCAACTCACATCATTAACCGCAACGACATTGGCAATATCGGGCGCCTTCTCAGGTACCCAAGTTTTGAGCCGCGCTCCAATTGCCTTGACTGTATCGGGCGGTATTGATTTTGCCAGAGCATCAGCATGTGCCTGAGCATCTTGGTCGCCTTGTGCGCCTGCTGCATCATACCAGAACAAGGCCTCAGCTAAATTAACCTTGGTACCCATGCCGCGTTCAATCAAAACGGCCAAATTAAACTGGCTATCTTTCAGTCCATGTTGAGCAGCAAGCGTAAACCATTTGAAGGCGCGAGGATAATCAGGAGCACCAGCGTCATTGCCCGCAGAAATTACCGCAGCATTATGCATGGCTTTCACATTGCCAAGTGCTGCAGCACGCTCATACCAAGACAATGCGGCTTGCATATTTTTTTCAACACCCGTGCCGCGCTCATAAAGTGTGGCCATCCGGTATTGCGCGGGCGCTAGCCCCGTCACAGCAGCTCGTCCATACCAATAGGCAGCCTTAGTGGCATCAGGTGCTACATTCTCGCCATTGAGATAACGTGTTGCGATAACAAATTGTGCATTGGCGTCACCAGCTGCGGCGGCCTTACGCAAACTGTCATTACCGATAGCGATATCAATTGCGGCGGCTGCTGCTGCGGTTTTGGGCGCAACGGCAGCAGGCAGTGAACCTGTGAGAATTGGATCAACTTCTGTCGTTGTGCCGTTTTCGCTATGCTGCTGCGGCGTTGCAGCGGCGGCGGGAGTTTGTTCAAGCGGGGCCGGTTCCACGGCTTGCGGCGCGGGTACAGGTTGAGCATTGGAGTTTGCATCTGGCGCAATTGCAGCAGGCGCTATTGGAGCTGGCGCTGCTTGCGATACAGGTGCAGCGGGTTGCTCAATAACAGCCGGTTGAGCCACAGGCACAGCAGCTTGCTGCCCCATCATGTTTTTGGTTACATAGAACGCAACCAAGCTCAAAGCCAAAAGCCCCGATAAGATCAGTGTGCGACGGCTGCCTGTGGCATTGCTGTTGGCAGCTTTAATTTCGGGCGGCATTTTCAAGTCGCCTGGAAGGGCGGCATGCGTAGGGGGGGCTTTTGCGCCCTTCTTGAATGGCATTTTAAAGCTCAGTAGCTTTTTCGAGCCTTGATCAGCCTTCTTGTGAGCGCCGGGTGTTAGGCCAGAAAGAATATTTTTCTGACCACCATTGGCTGCCTGTGCCGCTTTACGCGCTGCAGCAATAAAGTCGTCAGGTGCAGCAGGGCTGGCTGAAGCCGCGCCACCGCCACGAGCCGCTTCGATGACGGCATCAAAGGGATTGTGACCAGCAAAGCCTGCAAATGACGCGTCATTAAAGGGATTGTCACTTGGTGCGGGATTGATACTTTCAGATTCAACCGGAGAAGTTGGGAACTCCACAGGTGCTGCTACGCTTTCAGCAAAGATGCTTGGGGTGGGATCTGGTGCGACTGTATGGAAGGGATCCGCACTTAGAACTGGTGCAGCAGGGGCTGCAGCCTGTGCCACGCGTTGGCCAATTGCAGCGGTTTCAAGTTCACTCAGTTTCGATACGATCTGTTCAAGCGTTTCATGAACTGCTTCAAGTGTTTCTTGATTGCGTTGATCGGCACCATGAGAAGCCTCACGCACCGCTTTAAGGCCTTCTTCCAGAGCTGCAATCTCAGGTGAACCAGCAATAGAAACAAGGCCTTGCGGCTGTTGGCTCATCATGTGTTGGCCCATGCGGTTTGCGGCATCTTCGGCCACTTGCTTGGTCCAATCGCGGTTTTGTTCCATTGAATCGTAGAGCTGAGCAATGGCCCGTTCAATGGTTTCAAGATGCGAAAGCTGGTTTTCAGTCTTACTCAAACGGTCATTGACCACAGCAAGGTGATGCACAAGGTCGTCATTATGCTGTGGTGCGGGGTTCTTCGTCGTTAGTGCGTGTTCGAGTCGGTGATCAAGCTCGGCCATGCGCCGTTCAAGTTCATTGAGCTGCGGCATTTCTCGCGCTTGGGCCTGAGATTGTTCCAGCTTTTGCGTAATGTCGATCAGGCGGCGATCCATATCCGCCAAGGGCCTTGTATCCGGGCCTTGAGCAACACGAGTCGAAAGCTGTTCAACCGCCACACGAAGGGCTGTCACATCGCGGTCAGAGGCTGTGCCTTTGCTGGCATCATCGATGCGTGAATTAAGTTTTTCAATCTCGCCACGGAAGCGCTGAATTTCTGCCGGACTGGTGGAACTGGCCACCATTGATGTCTGTGCTTCGCGCAGCAAACCAAGAATGCGCTGTTCTATAACGCGAAGTTCTGCTTGGCTAGCCTGCACCGCTTGGGTCTGTGCTTTATGTGCCAGTGACTCAGCTGAATCTCGCACATTTTCAATGCGGCCCGCAAGTTCATCAAGCTCGCGGCGCAGCAAGTCAGGCAGGCCAGTAGCAGGTTGGCTCTGGCTTTGATCAATGCGCTGTGCGAGTTCAGACAAGCGGTTTTCAAGTGCTGAGAAGGCGGGCGCTTGGCGAAGCACTTGCTCGTTATTGGTGTTCGAAGCCCGCGTTGACATATCGCCAATGCGGTCTTGTAGTGATTTCAGATTATCGCGCGTGCGCTTTTCCGAAACTTCCAGATGCTCAACAATATTGCGCACGGCTTTTTCAAGTGCCATGAAGCCGGGGGATTCTTCAGGCTTGGGTGCGACAACAGGTTGGGCGCGTTGGAATTGCCGACCTAAAAGTGCCAAGCGCTCATTAACAGCGGTGAAGGCCTCAACAGTCTGGCGTTCATTGCTTTCAACGCGGCTGAGAATGCGGGCGAAATTGCCATTTTCTTCTTGTGGCGGCGAAACATAGCGCGGCGCAGTTTCAGTTTCGCGCATTGCCAAACGAGAAAGCTGTTCTGCAATATCTTCAAGACGTGTGGCCGCGCGTTCAATCGGATGTGTTGAAATCCGGCCCGCAATCACCTTGTCAGGACTGGCAGCATTTTCCGAAACCGGACCATCAGCTTGCTCATTGATCGCTGAGTTCAGCCATTCTCCCAAAGTCATGCCCGAGCGGCGCGCCGCTGTTTTGGCAATCTCGCGCAATTCAGGCTCAACACCCTTAACGCTCCATGGAATTCCTGGCTTCATCGACTTTAACTCTCCGGCGTGAGAAGAGGGTGGTTGTTCAATAGACAAATCACCCGCAACACGGTTTTTCATTCCTTATCTGTTAACTTTCTTGGTAAATATTGAGTTAACCTGTTGATGTTTTTTGCCAAATGACCATAACCACTGAATATTTAGGGCTTAATCTGAAATGACACGTCTGGCCTTTGTTTCATCGCCGCTCGACCGCAATGCAAATAATCGTTCAAATGCCGACTTTATTGCAAAGCGCCGCAACGATTCGACCACCCATGTCGTGCAGATCGCGGGTGATACAGTTCGCATGAAAAATGACAGGCTTTTCACATTAAATGACGAGCCTGAATTGGATGCAATTTATCTGGGCGAAGACCCCAAAAGCCGAAGCTGGTTTGCCCGCGAAATTGAACCCAGTGATGCCCTTGTTCCGATCCGTTCCCTAATGATTGAGGGTGGCTTGACCCAAGAGCGATTATCTATTTTGGCCCAAGCGCGCAGCATATTGCACTGGCATTCATCGCATGGCTTTTGTGCAAAATGCGGTGCCAAATCGTTAATGGCGGATGCTGGATACAAGCGTGTGTGCCCAGTGTGTAAAACCGAGCATTTCCCACGCACAGATCCCGTCGTCATCATGGCGGTGCGCCACCGGAATCAAATTTTGTTAGGTCGACAAGCAAGCTGGCCACCAAATATGTTCTCGGCTCTGGCTGGCTTTATGGAACCTGGCGAAACCATTGAACAGGCCGTGGCCCGCGAAGTTCTGGAAGAGGCAGGCATTAAAGTTGGCGCGGTTTCATATGTTACCACCCAGCCTTGGCCTTTTCCCTCAAGCCTGATGATCGGCATGATCGCTGAAGCAACAACAACTGAGATCAAGCTTGATCCGGCAGAACTGGAAGAGGCGCGGTGGTTCAGCC
Source organism: uncultured Aestuariivirga sp. (assembly GCA_964244805.1). Lineage (GTDB taxonomy): Bacteria > Pseudomonadota > Alphaproteobacteria > Rhizobiales > Aestuariivirgaceae > Aestuariivirga. The sequence goes on along the minus strand of CAXTKN010000134.1, from coordinate 2,202 downwards.
GCAGCGATCTCGAAATGATGTTGGCTGGAACCCACCCTGAAGGCCTTTACGCCTCAAGGCCCCAGGCAATTGCCCACGCCGTGGTGACAGCAGCGCTTAACACATAACGATTTACTTCGCCCTCCAAAATAAATGGTTGAAACAGCTTGCCAACACCTTGGCAAAATCGAAAAAATGGTCAATTGTATTGTCTGACAATTGAGGCACCCAACATGTATCTTGGACTGGATTTCGGCACATCGAGTGTCAAAGGCGTGTTGATCGACGCCAAACAGAAGATCATTGCCACGGCGTCATCGCCTCTGAAAGTTTCAAGACCTCACCCCGGTTGGTCAGAGCAAAACCCTGAACATTGGTGGAAAGCTGCTAACTTGGTTGTGGCCCAACTGCGCAAAGCCAAACCCAAAGCCATAGCGCAAGTGGCTGGCATCGGCATGTCGGGCCAACAACATGGCGCAACACTGCTTGATAAAAATGGCAAAGTTCTCAGGCCCTGCATTCTCTGGAATGACGCGCGCAGTTTTGAAGAATGCAAAGATATTCTGGCCGCTTGCCCACAGGCAATGGACATTACGGGTAACATTCCGCTGGCTGGGTTCACAGCGCCAAAGCTGCTTTGGGTGCGCAAACACGAACCTAAAATATTCGATCAAGTCGCGAAAGTTTTATTGCCGAAAGATTACATCCGTTTCCGCATGACGGGAACTTATGGCTCTGACATGTCGGACGCGAGTGGCACATATTGGCTTGATGTTGCAAACCGCAAATGGTCTGACCGCATGCTGACCGCAACTCATATGCGCCGCGACCAGATGCCGGAACTTTTTGAGGGCACAGACGCCACAGGCCAAATAACCCCTGCCCTCGCCAAAGCGTGGGGCATGCCGCTTCGCCCTGTTGTTGCTGGTGGCGGTGGCGATAATGCCGCTGCCGCAGTTGGCATCGGCGCTGTAAAGGATGGCCAAGCTTTGATTTCCATCGGTACATCTGGTGTAATGTTTGTGTCCAATGATAAATACAGCCCCAATGCTGGCAAAGCGGTTCATGCCTTCTGCCATGCCGTGCCAAACACCTGGCATCAAATGGGTGTCATTCTCTCGGCCACAGACAGTCTCGAATGGCTTGCAGGTTTACTCAAAACGCCCGCACCAAAACTCACTGCTGCGTTGGGTAAAAAACTTCAAGGACCATCGTCGGCGTTGTTTCTGCCTTATCTGTCGGGCGAGCGCACACCCGTTGGAGACTCGCAAATCCGTGGCGTGTTCATGGGGCTAGCGCATGAAACCGATGCAAAGGAAATGACCCATGCGGTGATGGACGGCGTGGCCTTTGCCTTTCGCGACTCGCTCGAAGCACTGAAAGACGCAGGCACAAACGTCACGCGCGTAATGGCCGTGGGTGGTGGCACGCATTCGGAACTTTGGCTTAAAATCATCGCTACCGTTTTAGGCGTGCCAGTTGACTTGCCGGTGGCGGGCGATGTGGGTGGTGCATTTGGTGGCGCGCGCATGGCGTTAATGGCGGCCACGGGCGCGTCATATAAAACCATCTGCACCGCGCCAAAAGTAGCCAAAACAATTTTGCCCGATGCAAAAATCAAAACTGCTTATGAAGCAGCCTATAAAAATTACACAAAAATCTATCCAGCGATTAAGGACATCAAATGAAATTTTATTCAATCACCGACCCCATCAAATACGCTGGCCCGTCATCCACCAATCCGCTGAGCTATCGCTGGTATAATCCGGATCAAAAAGTGATGGGCAAAACCATGCGCGATCATTTGCGCTTTGCAGTTTGCTATTGGCATACGCTGTGTTGGCCCGGTGGTGACCCATTTGGTGGGGAGACTTTCAACCGCGAATGGCATCATATGGCCGACCCGATGAAAGCCGCAGGCGTGAAAGCCGATGTAATGTTCGAAACCTTGCGCATTTTGGACATTGATTATTTCTCTTTCCACGATCTCGACATCGCGCCGGAAGGAAACTCGCTTCAAGAATTTAATGCGAACGTCACAAGCATCGCCAAAATTCTTGAAAAGCAAATGGCCAGGCACAATAAAAAACTGCTCTGGGGCACGGCCAACATGTTCTCCAACCGTCGCTTCATGGCTGGTGCAGCAACCAACCCTGATCCTGATGTGTTTGCTTATTGCGCAGCGCAAGTGAAGCATTGCATGGACGTGACACATGATTTGGG
>CAXTKN010000133.1:1215-7421 GCA_964244805.1 uncultured Aestuariivirga sp. | reverse complement strand
TATCACCGTCTTTAAGTTCGGCGCCGTTTGAGTCTTTTACGGTCATGTTTTTATCCTTTAAGAAACTTGATCGTAGAGACAAAGTTTTAGAGATCAAAGTGTTTTTAACCGGCCTAAATTTTTGCAGGCTTTTTTACTCGTTATTTGCTGGGTGGCTTTCTTGCTGGCTTTCTGCTGGGAGGCTTTTTAGCGATTTTTTTTCGCAACCGTCTTTTTCGTCGCTGATTTTTTTGACGCGGCTTATTTTACAGCAGATTTTTTTGCAGGCGCTTTTCTTGCAGGCGATTGTTTCTTGGCCGCCGGCTTGATTGGGGATTTTTTGGCAGGAGATTTTTTCGCGGCAGGTGGATTCAATTTGCGTCGTTTTGCCTTCGCGTTTGCAGCGGTGCGTTTATCGATTGCGCGTTGGGCTTCGTCGGCAAATAGATCGGGATCATGCATGGCATTGTTTGCCCAGCTGCCCTGTGTTGCCATATCTGGGAAGAAGGTCAGCAAACGGTTATTCTTGTAACTGCCGACTTTCATATTGGCATCAATCCATTTTGTGCCAATATCTAAAAACAGACCTTGAGCCGTGCCACCGTGCTCAGCAATCCGGTTGATTGCGTCACGATCATAGAAATGTTTGAAGATGCGGTCGAGTTCGGTGAGATAAATATCTGCGACACGTGTGTCACCGCGGATCAGGAGCATATTTTCATCGTTGCTGATCAAAGAGTTTGTCGAGAAATTAGCTGAGCCCGTGCAGATCAGGGGATCATCGGACAGTGGGTCAACGAGTAGTATTTTTGAGTGCACAAAAAACACATGGCCATGATTGGTAGGGCGGGCCAACTCCTCTTCGATGAACCATTTATCGAGTTCACCTTGGACAATGGGTGCCACCTTTGCGCCGCCAAACCCACTTTTAATGTGCACAAAAGTTTTGCCAAGGATAGCGCCGTTGGAAAAAGCAAGCCTGCCATGATTGTTTATTTCAGCCTGACGAATTTCTGCAGTCGGTTCATTTTCCATTATTACAAGTCGGAGGGATTTCTTTGATTGCGCCAAACCATCCAGGATTTGAGGTGCAACATTGAAAGGCAAGGTGATCATCGCAAAAGAGTCGGCATCCTTGATACGTGCCCCATACCAATCCAGCATATTATCAGCGAGACGCGGCGAGAAAAAAAGCTCAGTCGAATTTTTGGCGATCACGTTAGCGGGATTAGGCGTTAAAGCGGTTGTGGAACTTCGGGCATTGCTGACTGTTGGATTTGCGCTCAGCGCCTTCCAATATTCGAGATAGGCTTGCGCCACCGTATCATCGGTGACTAAATGTCCCACATTGGTCTGACCAAAAAGGCCCGTTGGTGTCATATTGGTTGAACCGGTCCATACTTGCACTGGCTTGCCCGCCACAAGTTTCACAATGTATTTGTTGTGTGGAATCGGCGGGCGGGTGCGCTGCGTTAAGATTGCATCAGGTAAGCCGACCGTATTGATGGCGTTTAAATTATCACCGCGATCATCTGCATGATAAATGATTTTTACATCAACGCCGCGTTCATGAGCGCGTTTCAAGGACGCGATAATTGGCTTCCAGGTGAATTCATAAGCACAAACGCGCAGTCCTTCGCCAGCTTTGGCGCTATTAATATAAGATAGCATCGCTTCAGCAAGACCCCGCGAAAGCCATGCCACTTCTTTGTTGTTTAACTTACCGTTCGCATCAACATCGTCGGTCATTGCGTCAGTCAGTTTTGTGTTGTTGAAGTCCTTGGCAAATTTGTGGCTGGCGACAATGCCGCGATTGAACCACACCCCGTGTTTGCCGTCATTGTCCTTCTCAGTACGGATTGTAATGTTGATAATTTCTCCATTTTGAAGGTTTTCCGGTGTGCCGTATCGGGGGATGATTTTGAACTTGTACTCAGTGTCAGGGGAGGCTGCGTAATTTGACCAGAAGAAGCTTTGCACAGGTTGTTCGAAGGTTGAAAATTCGTCACCCTTTTTCCAGTTCGGGGCGGTTTTTTCGAAGAATTTTATGCCCTTTAGAGGTTGCTCTGGCTGACCCGACTTTGAGTAGAAAAAAGCAAAGCCACGTAAATCTGTGGTGGCCCCAGGTTTTGGATTGATTGCCATAAGAACGACGTGGGTTCCGGCGATGGCCATCACGTCAAACTTAATCCCCGTTACTGTATTGCGCATTGTATCCCTCCCGAATGAAGTTTTCAGAATAAGGTCCCGGCAACTGAAAATTGAGCCTAGTTTATGACAGTTTCACGTGGATATTATTTTGATTTATCAAAAGAAAGAAAAGGAACCACAGCGTGTAGTGACGGGTTGGGTACACCAAGTTACTCACGTGTTTGGGCTACACAGTTTGAAAAATTGGCGACCCCGACAGGATTCGAACCTGTGACCGACGGTTTAGAAAACCGTTGCTCTATCCAGCTGAGCTACGGAGTCGTTGCTAGATATTTCGCATGGCTGAACGCAAAAGTCTTCAACTTTTGCGCGCCATGCTTTCGAGTTTTCGCACTGATTGGTCAATGCGTCCAGAGTGTGGTGCGGCCGAATTTGAAATTATCGGAATAGGTTTTCTTGTTGATGCGTACGGGAGCAACGGGCGTGACAGTAAAGGCTATTCCGTTGCGTTTGGCGTAGTCTTCGGCTTCGGCTTGGGTCGGGAAAGTTAGACGGACTTGGGTTGAGGTATCGCCAGATGTCCAGCCCATCAACGGGTCGGCCTGAGGCGCTGCTTCGCGCACGAATTCGAGTGTCCAATCTTGGGATTTTCCCTTGCCAGATTGCATGGCATTGCGGGCGGGTTTAAAAATACGTGCTGGCATGGCTGGCTCCAATTAAGCGTTTTTAGAAATGGTCGGGGCGGCGGGATTCGAACTCGCGACCCCCTGCGCCCAAGGCAGGTGCGCTACCAGACTGCGCTACGCCCCGACATTTCTATGTGCAACGAACAATATACCCGTTGCGAGGTGCTGCATAATCACAAAAACCCAAGAACGCAACTATTCTTCTTTGGTTTTGAAAATACGGTGAAAAACCTTATCATTCTTGTGAATTGAAAGCCTTTTGACGGTTCCGGCTGCCAATTCGATTACACCACGTACTGGTTCTTGCACACTTATTGTGTCAAGTGACTTGGGAACCGTATTTTCAGCCAAAGCCGCGATCGTGCCATCTTCGCGCACAAACAACATATCCAGCGACATATAGGTGTTCTTCATCCACATGGCGGCCGGGCGCGGGACTTCGAAATCAAACAACATGGCTTGATCAGACGGCAAGATGTGACGAAACATCAAGCCGCGCTGGCGCAGCTCTTCGCTATCTGCGATTTCTGCCGAAAGCATGGTTGAGGCCGTGGCCGTTGAAATGGTGATGGGCTCAATTCGCGGTGGTTCTTGCGCCCAGACGATGCAATGGGCGTTCACAATCAAAAGCGCAAATGCGACTATGAGATAACGAAGCTTCACCATACGCCCACACACCCACAGATTAAGACAAAAATGAGACTAATTGCTCAAGGGGATTCCGTTGTCCAAACTCATGCGAACTTCAGCGGCCATTTTCCCACGGTTGCTATCACCGTAACGGACATAAATCCACGTTTCGGGGATAAGCTCGGCGATGGCGGTTTTGCGCAAAATTTCCATATGCACAAAAATATCTCCTTGGCCTTCGCCTTCGCTCACGAAACCAAAGCCACGCGTACGGTTAAACCACTTTACTTTGGCGCGTACCCAATTCTGAGTAGCAACAACTGGATTATGGGTGCGAGCAGGACGTTCAACAGGATGAATAGCTGTTGAATGATCGACCGCTAACACACGTAAGCACTGATAACCCTTCTGGCGCGCGACCACTTCGCAAGCCACGCGCGTGCCTTCAAGTGGTGCATCAAAGCCATCGCGCTTCAAGCAACTTAGATGAATCAAAATATCGGGCAGACCGTTATCAGGAATTACGAAACCGTATCCTCTGCCCACGTCAAACCATTTGACTAGGCCGTCTATACGAATAATTTTTATCCCGTGTTCGTTCTCACCACTGTGTGGTGCTTGTTGCACCGCTTCAGCTGGCATAAATTCGTTCGCCGCCATTGTACTAACCCAACCCATAACCCCAGCGTGACAGGGGCCTCCCCGTCATCCAGATGTAATCTGCGCAAATCTTAACGATTTGTACAGACTCTATTGTGGCAATCTCCATGAATTGTTGTTGATAATGCAAGCAAGCCACAGTCTTGCGCACCGGTAAATTCAAAATTCATTTTGATTCATGCACTTGTTGTTTTGTGCAACGCAACGTAGATTTGCTTTGAAGCTACTGAGAACTTGAAAAACTATCGGTTCAAATTGATTTTTAGCACGGATCACAAAATTTTAGCTTCGCAATTTGCCAAATACTGATTCGTATGAGAGATTTGAAGTCATCGTTTAAAAGGAAATAAAATGAGATGAAATATTTGCACACTATGATCCGGGTTTCGGACCTTGATAAGTCGTTGGATTTTTTTACGCGGGTGCTTGGCTTTGTTGAGCAGCGCCGCAATGTGAGCGAGAAAGGTCGTTTCACTTTGGTGTTTGTGGCTTGCCCTGAAAGCCCCGACACACCTGTTGAGCTCACATATAATTGGGATCCAGAAACCTACACAGGTGGGCGTAACTTTGGTCACCTCGCTTATCAGGTCGATAATATTTATGAATATTGCGAGATGTTGATGAAGCATGGTGTGGTGATCAACCGCCCACCGCGTGAAGGGCGCATGGCGTTCATTAAAACGCCTGACGGGATTTCGATTGAGCTGTTGCAAAAGGATGATGGTTATTTGCCGGTGGCAGAGCCTTGGTCTTCCATGCCGAATATTGGTTCTTGGTAATTACCAACGGCCTTTGACGATGTAAGCTTCGTCAGGGCCGGGCCAAGGCGGCATGGTGGTTCCGATGGCTATCAAGTTTTCGGTGCTATCATTGCGGAATTGGAAATGGGTACCGACTGGAATTGAAATTGAAAGGCCGGGGTGGATTTGAACAATCTCTTCGGCCTTTTCGTTTTTGCGCCAGAGTTGACCTTGGCCCGCTGTGAAGAACCAGACTTCTTCGACTGTGTGATGGGCGACCGCTTTTGAGATTTTGCCCGGAGGAAGAAGAAACTCAGCCATAGAACCGCGCGCCGTGTTGGCGAGAATGCGCACTTCTGAACCGTCGGGCGCTATTGCATCGGGGCTTTCGCTTCGCATTTGCGTGATGAAACTCATGGCATCAATTGGCCACCGTTGACTTCAATCATCTGACCTGTGACGTATGACGAGGCTTGATCACTGGCGAGGTAAAGAAATGAGCCTGTGCAATCATCAGCCAAACCTAAGCGCTGCATCGGAATGGTTTTGGCGGTGGCGGCGCGTTTTTCTGCAGTTGAAAAGCGATCGTGGAAAGATGTGTGGATCGTGCCAGGCGAGACGCAATTCACACGGATGTTGTGGTCAGCGAGTTCACGCGCGATGGTTTTGGTGAAGGCGGAAACAAACCCTTTTGCACCCGCATAAACACTGGCCCCTGCGCTGCCACCGCTGCGCGCTGCGATGGACGTGACGTTGATGATGTTACCGCTGTTTTGTTTTTTCATAATGTCTGCGGCAAGGCGGCAGCAATGAACCAGTTGGCGGCAGTTGAGATCAAACACTTTATCAATGAAGTCATCGGTCAATGCATCGAGATTGGTACGGGCCACAAGGCTTCCTGCATTGTTGACGAGTACATCAATGCGACCAAATTTTGTCATAGCGGCTTCGATTAACGCTTGAGGCGCGTTGGGTGCGGTAAGATCAAGTTTCAACGTGGTGATGCCAGCGGCTTCGATGGCTTTGAGTTCTTCGCCGCCACCTAGATATTGAGCGAAAACTTTTGAACCCGCTTGGGCAAAGCCCAATGATGCGGCACCACCAATGCCTGTGACACCGCCCGTGATTACAACAACTTTATTTTTCAAATCATCAAACATCAGAAGGTGAATCCTTTTGGTATAAATTTGTTATCATAGGCTTGGCGCTGCAAATCTTCACGGAAATCTGGGTGGGCAATGCTGATCAAGGCTTGCGCGCGCTCAGGCACTGACTTGCCTTTTAGATTGACGATGCCAAACTCTGTGACAACATACATAATATCAGCGCGCGTGGTGGTGACGATATTGCCGGTTGTTAA
>CAXTKN010000133.1:0-1115 GCA_964244805.1 uncultured Aestuariivirga sp. | reverse complement strand
GGCGAGTTGGTGTATTCAACTGGATAGGCCAGAATATCTTTGTTGTGGTCGAGCAACTTATAAAGCTCAGCCGACCCCAGTGAAAATGAGTAAATTGTTTTTCCTGGATTCAATTTTTTGCGCGCGTTGGTGACGCGGCCACCTTTGATGAGTTCGGCGATGCCGTCTGTCATCATTTCGGTGTGAACCCCTAAGTCCTTCACATTGCTATCAAGGAGTGTTGTGCATACGGCATTGGGCATGCCGCCAATGCCGATCTGCAAACATGCGCCGTCTTCGATTTCGGCGGCGATGAGTTTGGCCACGGCGCGGTCAACATCAGTGACTGGCGGATTTGGCAACGCAGTGGGCATGGAGTCATCACCTTCGATGATGTAATCAACTTCACTGATGTGAACGCCCGTGCCTTCTCCGTGAACATAAATATTGTTTTTATTGACTTCGATGATCACCATCTTGGCGCGTTCAACAATGGCGCGGTGCCACAGATTGGCGGGGCCAAAGTTGAAATAGCCATCCGCATCCATCGGTGCTGTTTTGAAAATTACGATATCCACGGGTTTAATGAAACGGCGATAATAATCAGGAATTTCGCCAAGGTTCACAGGAATGTATTGCGAGCGGCCGGCATCATGTTGCTTGCGGTCATAGCCCGAAAAATGCAGGCTTAATCCCATGACGTGTTTGCGTTCGGGATCGGCATCAAGAAACGCGTGGGGTTTGACGGTGAGGCAATGGCGGATTTTTACATTTGAAAGCTCAGTGATGCGTTCCGCCAAGGCGCGGTCAAATTCATTGGGTTGAACCAGCGAAGTTCCAAAGTCGAGCCACATGCCAGATTTGACGAGGGCCGCTGCTTGTTTGGCGGAAATGTGTTTGGCTTCATGTGCCGCTTTGCGCAGTTGCATCTATGTTTCTTCCCGAACGCGCCCCTCTTTGGAGGCCTCAATGGGGAGATACTAGCCCGGCAAAATTAAAATGGAAAAGAAAAATTGGTGCGCCCTACGGGAGTCGAACCCGTCTTTACAACGTGAAAGGCTGTCGTCCTAACCGATAGACGAAGGGCGCACTTGCTGGCCCGATTTGGGCGAACGGCTGCTCTATATGCAGGTTCG
>CAXTKN010000132.1:0-7435 GCA_964244805.1 uncultured Aestuariivirga sp. | reverse complement strand
TGCTCCGCAGCGGTTAAAAAACTATGGTTGAGCGAATTCATTGAAATGTCCTCCAATCAAGCACCATTTTCAAGCACTCGGTATTATTAAATGCAGTCTCATAGGCTGACGCAGCATCAGAGGCTGCGCTGCGATGGGTGATCAAACCATCAAGTGAAAGCTTGCCGCTCGAAACCAATTCCAAAGCAGCTTGTAAATCTTTTGGTTCCCATTGCGCAGCGATGCGAATAGAGGCTTCACGCATAAAGGCAGGTGGAAAGATGAAATGTAAGGGCGCTGAATAAAAGCCAGCCAGAATAATTTCACCGCGGCGGGCCAGATGCATCATGGAAATATCTAAAATATTCGTGTCGCCACTGGCGTCAACAATACAGGCATAATCCTTGCGAGTGTCTGCTGCAGGATCAATGACGCGATATTCAGTCATGCCATTGCGCCGCTCCGCATGGGTTTCCCAAACTGTCGGCGCGCCACCCAAAGCTTGAGTGATGCGTGCGATAAGGCGCCCAACAACGCCATGCCCAATGATAAGTTCCGGCAATTTGCCCAGCACGACGGCATGATGCGCGGTGGCGGCTAACGCTAACAACGTTCCGCACTCACCAATAGACTCATCAATTTTGGTAAGTTTGGTAGGTGCAATTGCGATGCGACTAGCGGCACCACCAAACAGCCCCCGCACGGGGCCATAGCAACTGGCACCAGGCACATAAACCAAATCACCTTCTGAAAGGCCAGAATTTGAAGGAGCATCGGAAACCCGGGCCACGGTTTCATAACCCGGCACCAACGGATAACCCATTCCCGGAAAGGCCGGCATGTCACCGGTCCAGAGCAGGCGCTCTGTTCCGGTGCTAATGCCGCTGAAATTCACATCCACAATGGCGTGGGGTCCATCGGGTGGAACCAACGGGAGGGACTGGAGCGCAAGGTGACCGGGAGACGTAAAAACGACGGCTGTAGTATTCATCTTGCTCCCTCCCTTCCCCTTGAAGTTTCGTGTCACGTTTTCGGACTTATTATTGTGTAAGCTTAACTTGACACTTTTAAATGTCAATTGCTTTTTACAGTTTTTGTCAGATTGTGTGCAAAGTCATCAAGCCTGTAATGAGGGGCAAGTTCGTCGCCCAGACTTTGGGACGGCCAAAACCCGCTTTTGCAGCGAGTTCCGCGAATTCTTTGGGGCTTCTTGTGCGCCCCTGCCCCATGGCTGTGAAATAGAGATTGAAATAAGCATCAGTCACGGTCGCGTTTGCGGCGATGCCAGCAAAGGGCTCGGCTATCAGCAAAGTGGTATTAGTGGCGCAAACCTTTCTGATATTGCGCAACGTTGCGAGAATCACATCATCATCATGGTCATGAACCACCCGCACTAACGAAATGAGGTCCATGCCTTGTGGCAGAGGATCACGCCGAAAATCGCCTGAATGCAGAACCAGTTTTGGCGGCTTTGAATTTTCGTCGGCCAAGTTGATGACGCCCTGCAGGTCAAAAAGATGGAGTGCGAGGTGCGGATTTTCCCGGCCAACCGCACGCAAAAATGCACCCGAACCTCCGCCCACATCGAGAATATTTTTGTGTTTTTTGAAATTGTAGGCACCCAATATCTGCTGAGACACGGCTTCTTGTGATGCTGCCATCAGCTCTGAGTATGCTTGCTTGTCCGATTCGCCGTCTTCATAGGTCCAGTAGCTGCGCAGACCACCTTCTACAGATTGGCCTTTTAGCAGCGCGACTGGATCTTCCAGATCGCGATAAAAATATTTGTGGTGTTCTACAAACCGCATAATCCACGGCTGTCCAAGCAGCGCTGCGCCATGGGGCCCAAGAACCAATTGGCCTTTTGTCCAACCTAAAATATCCAGTGCCACTGCGGCACGAACCAAAACATCAGTTTTGGTTTCAGTGATACCGATTTTGAGCGCCAGTTGGGCAGGCGAAATTCCGGCCTGTCCTACATGTTCGAGAACACGCAATGAAACACATGCATAGAGCACCTGCGAATATGAAAAACCCGCCAAAAGATTGAATAAATCACGCGATCTGGCGCGCGCAATGTGGCGCGTTAAAGGGAAACGCTGCGCAAAAGCTAGAAAATTCGGGTCAGCTAAAAGCCGGTTTCGAAAGCGGAGGAAAAAACTAGGCAGCGCCACGGTGAAGCTGTTTTGGCACCATGGAACGAGATACAGTTACAATCTGCTGGCCCAAAGCCGTGCGACCGGGACAATCAGGAATGCTATCTACGACACGGGCAAGCAAATTTTCCAGATGTTGCGCGGCCCCATCGAATCCAAGTGTTGAAACCATATTAGGCAAACCATGGGCCGCGTCTTGGCCCGTTGGCTTACCAATTTCACCAGAAACGCCCGCAACATCGCGCAGGTCGTCAGCCACCTGAAAGGCTTCACCAATGAGCATTCCCAAATTTTGCCAAGGTTGAGGGTCGCGGCCTGAAGCGACAGCGCCCACCATTGTGCAGGCAGCAAACAATGCACCCGTCTTGGCGCGCTGATAATTTACTAAGTCCATACTATCTTCGCATTCCCAAGCTTGGCCAGCACAAATGCCATGTGGCGCACCCGCAGCTTGAGCTACGATGCGGGTAATTTGCGGGAAGTTTGCGGTCGCAGCGAAGGCCTCAACAATCAGCGCATCACCTGCCAAAACAGCAAGCCGTTCGCCGAACTCGACATGAACCGAGGGCTTGCCACGGCGGTAAGCTGCGCCATCAAAACAAGGTAAATCATCATGCACAAGTGAAGCACAATGCAAAAGCTCAATTGCACAAGCTCCTGCCATGGTGGCAACCGGATCCGCGTTGCCGCATGCATAAGCTACGGCTTGTAGAAGTTTTGGTCTGATGCGGGCACCGCCCGGAAAGACAGCGTAATGCAAAGCGCTCGCAAATTTCGGGGGACAGTCGGGTGACAATGCCCCGCTCAGCGCAGTTGCCAAAGCACGATCAATGGGACTCTCGCTATCCAACTGTGGCATCTCCCCATATCGACAATTGTTATTGTCTTATTTAACTGTCAACATAAACTGACACATTTAAAGAGCTTTGGCAATCACTATGGCAACGGTAATTATTGGAGCAGGTGCTGGCGGCCTCGCCGCAGCCATAGCGCTGACCGCAAAAGGCCAGCAGGTGAAAGTATTGGAGGCGCAACCCGGACCAGGCGGCAAGCTGTTACCTGTCGTAGTGGGAGATACGCAATTCGATAGCGGCCCCACAGTGCTAACAATGCGCTGGGTCTTTGAGGAATTGTTCGAAAGCGCCGGAGACAAGCTCGATTCCCACCTCAAACTTCTGCCCTTACAAACATTGGCGCGGCACTATTGGTCTAAAGGCCAAACATTGGATATCTTTGCTGACCCCCAGCATACCATCGATGCCATTGGCCATTTTGCGGGACGTGCCGAAGCGGAGGGCTACCGGGCCTTCGCCACTGATTCCAAACGCATTCATCAATCCCTGTTGTCGCCATTTCTCAAAAGTCAGCGCCCCTCACCTTGGGGGCTGGCGGCCTCAATGCCGCTGCGAGATGTGCTCGCCATCAATCCCTTTGAAACTTATTGGCACGCATTGGGGCGCTATTTTAAAGACCCGCGTTTGCAACAATTGTTTGGTCGCTACGCAACGTATTGCGGCTCATCGCCATTTAAAGCACCAGCTACTTTAATGCTGGTGGCCGATGTTGAAGCATCTGGCGTTTGGCGGGTTGAAGGCGGCATGGCGGCTTTGGCTGATGCGCTTTATAACCGCGCCAGAAAATCGGGCGTGGAATTTCATTTCAACTGCGCGGCCCAGCGCATTGAGATAACTGCCTCGCGGGTGAGTGCGGTGATCGATCAGAATGGAGTACGCCACACCTGTTCATCTGTCATCATGAATGCTGATAGCGCTGCTGTTGCGGCAGGGCTATTTGGAGGAGATGTTAAACACGTGTGCACCAAACCAAGGGCAAAAGAACAATCACTTTCAGCAATTACATGGTGCGCGGTAACCGAAGACGCCGGTGTTCCGCTGGAACACCACACGGTGTTTTTCTCAGATGACTATAAAACCGAATTTATGGAATTGCAGCAAGGGCCAGCACGCGACCCCACAGTTTACGTGTGTGATCAAGGACAGGGGCGAAAGCTGTTGCTGATCAATGCGCCCGCCAATGGCCAAAATCCGCCTGCCGATGTTGAAGAAACAATGCTGCGACGTTTGTCGTCAAGTGGACTAAAGATAAATGCTAAAACCATGTTTCGTCGCAGCCCACAAGATTTTGCAACTCTTTACCCCGCTAGTTCTGGTGCACTTTATGGAAGGGCCTCTCACGGATGGTTATCAACATTTCAAAGACCGAAAGCACGCACAAAAATTCCGGGGCTTTATCTGGCGGGCGGCACAACTCATCCGGGGCCGGGCGTGCCGATGGCAGCTCTAGCAGGAATGCGGGCAGCGGAAGTCCTGCTGCGAGACCGCGATTTGATGCGGCCGTAAGTCCCAACGGTTATCGCTGGTGGTATGTCGATGCGCTGAGTGATGATGGCCAGCACGGACTAACCATTATTGGCTTTGTCGGCAGCGTGTTTTCCCCTTACTATGCGCGGGCACGCAAAAATGGCAGGGGCGATCCTGAAAACCATTGCGCTCTTAATGTTGCGCTTTATGGCGGCAAGCACCGCTGGGCAATGACGGAGCGCGGTGCGACGCATGTTATGCGCGATGCAAAAAAATTTTCGGTTGGCCCTTCGTCGATGAGTTGGGAAGAGGACGATCTCATAATTGAGATCAACGAACGCTGCATGCCCTTGCCCTTTGCCTTGCGCGGACGCGTGCGACTGACCCCCGGTGAATGCTATGACGCACCTGTAACGATTGATGCGCACAACAAACATTTTTGGCATGCGGTTGCACCTCATGCCCGCGTAATTGTGGAGTTTGAAAAACCAGACCTGTCTTGGTCAGGTGCTGGCTATCACGATATGAATTGGGGCGAAGAGCCGCTGGAGCACGGCTTTAAAAAGTGGACATGGTTGCGCGCTAAGACGCAGGCAGGCACCCATGTGCTTTATGATGTCGAACGCCGCGACGGATCAAACTTCAGTTTCGGCTCCTGCTTCAAAGATGGTCTCGCTATTGAACGAGATGTGCCCCCTGCCCATGATTTGGGCCGAGGATTTTGGGGCATGGCCCGCACTGTCCATTCAGAAGCAAAGCCACGACTTATTTCAACGCTCGAGGATGCACCTTTTTATACGCGCAATCATGTGCAATTGACCTTGGATGATGTGCCATGTGAAGCGTTTCACGAAAGCCTTTCGCTCGACCGTTTTGTCAACCCTATCGTGCAAATGATGTTGCCGTTCCGCATGCCGAGGCGAGCATAACTTCAACGGCCTTTTTTCAACTTATATAATTCCCATAAGCCCCAACCTACACAGGCCACAAGGGTTATTCCCATTTCGAGGAGACTGAGTGTGCTGCCGCTCATGATTTTCGTGCCTCTACAGCTATAAACATTTTCATCACCCAGCCCATTTGTTCGTCGAAACTTTTGGCTGCGGTTTCCGGAGCTGGCATTTGCGCCACGGCATCCAATAAAAATTGGCCCTCCGGCAAACACGGCCCAGAATTATGTTTGGGCAACCACGGGGTTTGCGTAATTGCTCTTGCCACAAGACTCAATTTACGAAGCAACGGTACAACAGCCCGACCCTTGTGATTTTGGGCTGCGGCGTTTAGTCCAATCTCACGGTAGAGCAACCGCGCCGCGTTGATTGAAGCACGGCAGGAGCGCGGCAATAAAACTATTCCTGATGCAGCGCGTCCATAAATGGTTTCGGCCTCAACCACCAAACGACTGGCTGCTTTTGCTTTGCTTTCGGTAATCCATTCAAGTGGAAGATAGACCCGGTCCATCCTCTCATCTTCTTCAATGTCACGGGCAATATTACTGAACTGCATGGCAACGCCCAAGTCGATTGCACGGGCCAAAGCATCTGGTTTTCTCTGTCCCATTAACAGAGACATCATCACGCCAACTGTACCGGCAACCCTGACACCATAAGATGTAACATCCGACAACGTATTATATTGCCGCCCCTCGGCATCCCATGCAAATCCCTCGATTAAGGCATCCGGCACGGCGCGCGGAATTGCATGGAGGCGAACCACATCGGCAAAGGCACGGTCGGTTGGATTGTCAGATGGTGTTCCTGCGTAAATTAAATCAAGACGAATTGCCAGTTGCTCAACAGCCAATTGCGGCGTTTCAGCGTGGTCAACAAGATCATCGGCCATGCGGCAAAAGCCATAGAGCGCGCGTGAGTGTTGACGATGAGAATTAGGAAGCAACAAAGACGCCAAGTGAAAACTTTTTGACCCCTGCCGGATCATTTGACGGCAGAGTGCCAAGTCTGCTGGTGTCGCAAATTCAGGAATTAGCATTGGCAAAAGCCTCGGCCGGAGGGACGACCAGATCCAATACACGCGCTGTGGATAGAACCCCCGGAACACCAGCACCTGGATGCGTGCTAGCGCCAACCAAAAAGAGATTTTCCACTTCTTCACTTTTATTGTGCGGACGAAACCACGCGCTTTGCGTCAACACAGGTTCAAGACCAAACGCCGCGCCTTTGTAAGACAGCAGATCATGTTCAAAATTCAGCGGAGTCATAACGCGCTGGGTCTGGATATGTTTTTCAAAACCAGGCATTATCGTTTCGTCCAAGCGCTTGGCAATGCGTTGACGATAAGGCTCGGCCATGTTCTTCCAATCTATGCCAGAGTCTTGATTGGGAACTGGCGATAACACGTAAAAACAATCGCAACCCTCAGGAGCCAACGTGACATCATTTGCCGTGGGTCGGTGCAGATAGAGACTCATATCTTCTGCTAATATCTTTTTTTCAAAAATATCATCAATAAGGCCTCGGTAGCGGGGGCCCATTAAAATTGTGTGGTGTGGCACTGTTTCATATTTTTTGTCTGTGCCAAAATACCAGACGAATAATGACATTGAATGTCTTGCACGCGCCAGTTTGCGTTTGGTCCAGCGCTTTTGAGCCCCCCCTGCAATGAGATGTGTGTAGGTATGCGCAGCGCAGGCATTGGATACAACAATATCGCTCTTTATAGTCTCACCGGAAGCAAGCCTCACACCGGTTGTGCGCCCTTGAACCGTGGTAATTTCTGCAACATCAGAATTGCACAACACACTGCCGCCTTGGCTTTCAATCAGCTTCACCATGGCATGAACAATTGCACCAGTTCCTCCGATGGCACAATGAACTCCAAACTGACGCTCTAAATAGGCGATCATGCTGTAGACACAGGTGGCTCTAAATGGATTACCACCCACAAACAGAGGATGGAAACTCAGAGCCATGCGCAGTTTGGGATGGCGCACATGCGAGGCGACATGAGCGTGCACCGATT
>CAXTKN010000131.1:5279-7441 GCA_964244805.1 uncultured Aestuariivirga sp. | reverse complement strand
GGGGCACAGATAAATGATTCTTTTCAAACACTTGCGACGCCGCCGTCATGGTTAACATCCTCTTAAGAAGAGACTCAAATCCACTTCTCAGCTTCGAGAATTAACCATGATTGCTGGCGCAATGAGGGCCGGAATGTGCCTAAACTATGAATTTAGAGGAATTTATCAGTGTACGGATGAGTGAATGCTGAAGGGTGCGTTCAGACTGGATTCATCTTTCGCATCCATACGCGGTTATCATGATAAGCGCCGCCACCTGCTGGTGCTGGCTGATCGGCACCTGTCAATGTATTTATGCCACAGCCATCTTCATGCGCTTCGTTAGGCCAGAGGCCTTCGGCGATGAGGGTTCCTTGCAATTGTCCCGCATGCGCTTTTGCATGAAGCGTCACCTGCCCTCTGGCACTTCCAATCCGAACCTTATCGCCATCAATCAAACGAAGCCCTGCTAAGTCATTTGGATGCACCAGCACAGTCGGCCTGCCCTCGCGTTTGCGACTTGATGGCGTTTCATTGAAAGTTGAGTTCAAGAATGTGCGCGCCGGGCTGGTGGCCAAGCGGAAGGGATATTCTTCATTGGCCGTTTCAATAGCCGCATAATGATCGGGAAACTCGGGCAAGTTAGCATAGGGCCCAAGTTGGCCCGTAGGCGAGAGGAATGCGGCCGCGCGCCAATCTGCTTTAAAATGATACTTACCATCGCGGTGGCCAAAGCCATTCAGAAAATGCGCTGTGTCAAAATCAGGCATCACATCGACCCAATGTTTCTCGTCCAGCACATCAAGGCCAGCGCGTTTTGAATCGCGCAGGGTTTCGTCAATGATTTCGCGCGGTGTCATATCAAAACCGCGATGCTTAGCACCGACGCGTTTTGCAAGTTCAGTGATTACCTCGTGATTGGTGCGGCACTCTCCGGGGCGTTTTACAAGCTCTGGCCCAAGCAGAATATGGCTGTGGCCGCCGCCTTGATAGAGGTCATCATGTTCCAAAAACATCGTCGCTGGCAAAATCACATCTGCATATTTCGCCGTCTCCGTGATGAACTGCTCGTGCACACACACAAACAAATCTTCACGCGCAAAACCTTGCTTCACTTTATTTTGGTCTGGCGCAATCGAAAGCGGATTGGTGTTTTGGATCAACATTGCCATCACGGGCGGGCCACCTTGCAAATCTTTTGGGTTGCCCAATAGTGCTTCACCCACGCGGGCTTGATCCATCACCCGCAAGCCGCCTTTGGCTACATCCTTGCCTTCAATCAGCGTCTTGTTCCATTTATAACTGCCGCTGTTAGAATGAAGCGCGCCACCGCCTTTGTGCAGCCAAGCGCCAGTTACAGCCGGTATTGATGTCACCGCATGCATATTGGCTGCACCATTGCGCGAACGCGCGAAGCCATAACCAATGCGGAAAAATGTTTTTGGCGTTTGCCCTATAATTTTTGCAAAGGCTTCAATTTCGGAAACGGGTACACCACAAATCGACGACGCCCATTCCGGAGTTTTGGGTTTGAGATGCGCTTCAAATTCTTTTGGATGATCCGTATACTGATTTAAATAATCCCAGTTTGCTAGTCTGTCGCGGAACAGCACATGCATAATGCCACAGGCCAGCGCTCCATCGGTGCCCGGCTTGATCAGCAATTTGATATCAGCCTGCTTCATGGTGTCTGTTTCATAAATATCAACGCATGCCAGTTTTGCGTTGCGGGTTTTGCGGGCGATGCTGATATGCGTCATCACATTCACTTGCGTGTTCACTGGGTTGCCGCCCCACACGACAATCAAATCCGACTTTTGCATCTCGCGCGGATCAACCCCGCCAATGCGGCCGGTGCCAGCATAATAGCCTGACCACGATAAGGCGATGCACACCGTGCCATACATGCCGGAATAGGATTTGGCATGGCGCAAGCGCTCAATGCCATCTCGCATAACAAGGCCCATGGTTCCTGCATAGTAATAGGGCCAAATGGATTCAGAGCCATAGTCTGCTTCTGCCTTGAGGAATGCCTCTGCTGTTATCTCCAGCGCCTCATCCCAACTGATCTGTTCAAACTGTCCAGAACCCTTTGGCCCCGTCCGCTTCATCGGATGCAGCAACCGATCAGGATGATGAATGCGCTCAGCATAACGCGCCACCTTCTCGCAGATCACACCCTT
>CAXTKN010000131.1:0-5179 GCA_964244805.1 uncultured Aestuariivirga sp. | reverse complement strand
AAATGTCTTCTCCTGCGAAGCGGGAGAAGAAAGGGGCCCGTCGAACAAAGTGAGATGGGATAGATGCGGGACAACAGGCTCGGAGTTTGGCTTCCCCTCACCTATCCCATTTTGCGATTGAAAAATGGGCCCTGTCCCAGCCGCTACGCGGCGTTCGCAAGAGCTCACCCTCTCCTGCTTTGCGGTAGAGGACGTTACCCCAAATGATGCACCTTCCCCATACCATAAACCGGTGTCTCAATCCCCTCCATCCGTGCTTTCAGCTGCAACGATAAGAACTGCGAATAGTGCCGCGATTGGTGCAAGTTGCCTCCATGGAACCACAAATTCTCCTGATGCGTTGGCTTCCACATGTTGCGCAGTTCGCCTTCCCATGGCCCAGGGTCTTTTGTGGTGTCGGAGCCAAGCCCCCAACACTTGCCAACCTTGTCGGCCACATCTTTCGAAATCAATTTTGCGGCCCAGCCATTCATGCTGCCATAACCTGTGGCGTATACAATCAGATCAGCTTTGAGTTCGCTATCGTCGCTGAAGACCACAGACTTTGCCTTGATCTCTTTCACGCTCACTTTGGTTTTGAGTTTTATTTTCCCGTCAGCCACCAGTTCAGAAGCACCCACATCGATGTAATAGCCTGAGCCACGACGCAGATATTTCATGAAGAGGCCCGATTGATCATCGCCCCAATCATGCAGAAATCCCGCCTTCTCCAAGCGCGCATAAAAATCAGCGTCGCGCTCTTTCATTTTGGCATAGGCCGGAATTTGGAAGGTGTGCAGAATTTTGTAAGGCACAGAAGCGAAAACCAAATCGGCCTTGTGGTGATCAACACCATTCTTCAAGGCTTTTTCAGAATAGAGATCGCCTAACGCAATATCCATAAGGGTGTCAGACTTCACCACATGCGTAGACGTCCGCTGCACCATTGTCACATCTGCCCCCTGCTCCCACAGCGCTGCACAAATATCATGGGCGGAATTGTTAGAGCCGATCACAACGGCTTTCTTGCCTTTATATTTATCAGGGCCAGGATGCGCAGAAGAATGATGCTGGTCACCCTTAAACTTCGCAGCCCCAGCAAATTTTGGCACGTTCGGCACACCTGATTGACCTGTGGCCAAAACCAGCTGCTGCGGTTTCAAAGTCACCTCTTTGCCCTCGCGCACAACTTTCACAACCCATTGCTTTTTCTTCGCGTCATATTTGGCGGATTTACACGTGGTGGAGTGCCAATAATTCAGCTCCATGATCTTGGTATACATCTCCAGCCAATCGCCAATTTTATCTTTGGGTGAAAATATCGGCCAGTCATCAGGGAATGGCAGATAGGGCATATGATCATACCAAACCGGGTCATGCAGACACAGCGACTTATAACGCTTGCGCCAGGAATCCCCGGCGCGTTTATTCTTTTCAATGATGATGGTTGGCAGACCAAGCCGCCGCATGCGCGCGCCAAGCCCAATGCCGCCCTGCCCGCCACCGATGATCACGCAATAAGGCTGCTTCTTATACCCCAGCTCCTTGGCTTCGCGCTCGCGCATCTCCGCCCAGTTTTCGCGATTTTTCTTGGCACCATGTTCAACGCCTTTGACGCGCTCTGTGCCCTTCTTTTCTTCGTGGCCCTTCAGTTCCACCATGGTAGTGAGCAAGGTCCAGCATTTTCCATTTTTCAAGCGCAGTTGCCCCTTGCCTCGGGCGACTAACGTTTCAAAAATGATCCAAGCCTCAGTCATGGCTTCATCGCCCGTGGCGTCTTCTGCCAGTTTCCAGTTGGCTGGTTTGACCCGTTCGAGAGTGGCCCCAAGCATATCGGCAATCTGCGCCTTGCCCTCCATGGTGATAATATTCCAAGTGAATGAGACCAGATCGCGCCAATAACAATCATCATCGAAGAGAGCTGTCACGGCATCCGCGTTGCCGGATTTTAAAGCCGCATCAAACTCATTCAGCCAAGCCGTGGCGCGTTCAGAAGCAGTCGTCATGTCACTCTCCCATTTTGATTTTTCATTATGCTTGCATGAATTTTGCGTTCTGAAAAGCCTAGAGCTTGTGTGCAAGCGCGAAGGAGGCTAGCAAGCAACCATGCTTCCAATTTCATCCCTCCAAAACCCCACTATGAAACTCATCCGCTCGCTGGAGCATAAAAAAGATCGGCGCGAAGCCGGACTTTTTATGGCCGAAGGCTTGGCCATGCTTGACCGTGCTGAGGCTATGGGCTGGGTGCCGGATTATTTGGTGGCCACCAAGCCGCAAGCGATTTTCGACGGCATGAAAACCACTATCGTCACCGACAAAGTGATGACCGAACTATCTGGCCAAAACAACCCGCATGATGTGTTGGGTGTGTTCAAACAAAAATATCAGCCCCACCCCACCAAGGAAGGTGTTTGGCTGGCACTCGAAGAAATTCGTGATCCCGGCAATCTTGGCACCATCATTCGGACGGCGGATGCCGTCGATATTTCCGGTATCATTTTAGTAGGCGATTCATGCGACCCATATTCGCCGGAATCAGTGCGTGCATCTACCGGTTCAATCTTCGGCGTCACACTGGTGCGCATGAACAAGGATGGCTTGATGGATTTGGCCAAATCATGGGACGGCGAAGTGGTCGGCACAGCCTCCACCGCCAAACACGATTTCCGCCGCGTGTATAAGTCACCGACCTTGCTGTTAATGGGCAATGAATCACGCGGGCTTACGCCTGATCTCACAAGCTGCTGCACCAACCTCGTTAAGATACCGATGAAGGACGGCGTTGAAAGTTTGAATGTGGCTGTAGCGACGGGGTTAATGCTTTATCAGCTCCAACCCCGTTAACGGCTATTTTACCACAAAAACCACACATTCGCCCGTCTCTACATCTATATCACAAGGAGGTGCCGGCGTTCCTGCTGCAGGAGGCTTAAACGCACTACCAGCCGCGCCGAATATATCCAACGTACGATTGCGTGGGTCATCTTCGCGGTGGCGGCGAATGAGTGTCTTATCCTCAGCACCGAAATAAAGTTTCAAACCAAGGCTGGCAGTCACAAAGCCAGCATCGCCGATGCGACCTTCAGCTGTGAGGCTGAGTGGCAAACCTGAATCAGACAGCTGGTATTCCCCGTTAATATGGCCTGATTTGAACCCTGCCACTGTGCTTGCCCCAATTGACAACCGCAGATTATCATCCGGATAATAGGCAACATCGCCGAAGCCGAAGAATTGGCTTGATTGTACGCCTGCGAGATCAAGGTTCATATAACCAGCCCAAGCTTCAATCGAAACACGGTCTGCATAAAACTCGGCTTCAGGGCCGATAAAACCAAAGGTCGCTGCGTTCGCAGCACCAAAGCCACCCGTTACGCCCAGCAAATACGAATCTGGATTACGCGTGAAGGCGTGGAGTGCTGCTCCGCGATAAGTATCGCCAAACTCGCTCAAAGCAGCAATATCCGCCTGCAAGCCAAACCGGTCACCAAGTGGCACCGAAAGGCTGGCACCACCATGAAATACGGCTGTTGGATCAATAGGGTCAATGTCTGCCCAACCAGCGCTCAATTCGATTTTTCCATTTATCGCAGAAACGGCCGGCAAATCGCCTTTACCAACGTCAGCCGACCATGCTGTTGATGCCATCAGAGTGGCAGCAAACGTAACGGTCACAAATACATTTTTGTACATCAAAATTACTCGCCCTATTTAAGGTGGCCCCCGAGTCACATCACCGTTAAGAAATCCTGGCCAAAAAATCAACAACAAATCAACACATTGTTAACTTGTTGCCAATCCGACACAACACAAAAAATCAATTTAAACGTGTAATTTTGAGGGTTTCTCGAATAGTGCTATGTGGCTGTCATGAGTTACGATCCCCAGTTTCAACACCGCATTTATGAGATGCTGCAAGAAAGCCAATATTGGCCCGAGCAGCAGATGCGCAGTTTTCAGTCTCAGCAGTTGGCACAACTTTTAAAATTTTCATATCATAATGTTCCCTTTTACAAGGATCGCTTGGCTAATGCTTTGACGGTGGACGGCGAAGTGAACTGGGATCACTGGCATGAAATACCCATTTTAACGCGACAAGATTTAATAACTCACCGAGATCATCTCCTCGCTCCACTACTTCCACCGGGTCACGGTTATGTTGATGATCATCTGGGATCAGGAACAACTGGAACGCCAGTGATTTCGCGTCACAATTCGCTTATGCCCTTGGTTTCGCAAGCGGCACTTTATCGTGGATTCAGTTGGCATAATTTGGATTTTAGTAAAGTGTTTTGCCAAGTTGGGCGTGACGATCCTCAATTGGGACAATGGCCCAAGGGTCAAAACCTTGGACCATGGGGGCCGCATTGGAATGAGCAAAGCGCAGCAGGCTTTGCGTTACAAATCAATCCTTCTACTTCACCAGAAAACATAGCTGAGTATATTAACCGGAATGCGGTATCCTATCTTTCTGGTCGCCCAAACCGCATTTTATCGACTGCCCGCGCTTCACAAAAGAACGGACTAAACCACAAACTTTCTGCGATCATAACATTAGGTGAATCGTTGACCGAAGATATTCGCGAAGAATGTCTAGCTATTTTTGGAGCTCAGATCATTTCAATCTACGCTTCAAAAGAAGTTTATAACATCGCCCACCAGTGTTCTGCTTCACACGGCTACCATGTTAACTCGGAACTTCTGCTGCTCGAGATTTTAGACGATAAAGGTCAACCATGCGCCGTCGGTGAAACTGGCCGCGCAATTATCACTTCATTTTTCAATACGTCGCAGCCCTTTATCCGTTACGACATCGGCGATCAAATTGTTATGGGGTCAGCTTGCAGCTGTGGTTGCCAATTGCCATTGATCGAAAAAATTGTTGGTCGAACAAATCATTTGTTCCGGTTCCCGCATGGGAGATATGTTTCTGTTACTCTGCCACCAAAATCTAAGAAACTGATCGCTGCGAAAAGTTGGCAAGTTGCCCAGATTGAGCCGCTTCGTATTGAGGTGCGGTACATTTCTGATGACAGCCATAATACTCGCGACTTTGCTGCAGTTGAAAATTTAATCCGCACCCGCACCGATCAGAACGTTAAAGTCGGTTTCAAACAAATTACCGCTCTCCCCCTTACGCCTTCCGGTAAATTCATCGAATATGTCTGTGAACTGCCACCTGAGAGCTGATCAAGATGAAAGA
>CAXTKN010000130.1:0-7455 GCA_964244805.1 uncultured Aestuariivirga sp. | reverse complement strand
CCGAAAGTCATATTCGCGTTGACGCATAATTATTCGGGCTACCCCATGATCCGCCATGCGCAAGCTATGGTGCAAGCGGGAGAGCTTGGCGACATCAGGTTAGTGCAGGGCGAGTATCCACAAGATTGGTTGGCTACAGATTTGGAAAAGACTGGCCAGAAACAAGCCGCCTGGCGCACCGATCCCAAGCGTTCAGGCGCAGGCGGTTGCGTGGGCGACATCGGCACGCATACTTATCAACTCGGTTGTTTTGTGTCAGGCCTTGAGGCCACAGAACTTTCTGCCGAACTCACCAGCTTTGTGAAGGGCCGCAAGCTTGACGACGATGTGGATGTGCGGCTGCATTATAAAGGCGGTGCCAAGGGCCACATCTGGGCAAGCCAAGTGGCCGTTGGCCATGAGAATGGTTTGAAGCTCAGGGTTTACGGTACCAAAGGCGGCCTCGAATGGGTGCAAGCCGATCCTAATTACCTATGGTTCACACCGCTGGGTGGCGAGAAGCGATTAATCACAAGAGGCGGTGCAGGCAGCGGCCCATCAGCCGCGCGCATCACAAGGGTTCCCCCCGGCCACCCCGAAGGCTATCTCGAAGGTTTCGCCAATATCTACACCGAAGTGGCCCGCGCCATAGAAGCCAAACGCGCAGGCAAAAAACTGGATAAAGACGTTCAGTTCCCCGGCATCGAAGACGGTGTTGCCGGCATGGCGTTTATTGAGGCTTGTGTGAAGTCATCGGCAAAGAATGGGAAGTGGGTCAAGGTTTGAGTGTGGGGCAAAAGGCCCTCATCCGGCCTTCGGCCACCTTCTCCCATTTCGCTTCGCTCAACGGGCGAAGGCTAATGCGGCAGGCACCGATCTAAATGATTATCGCCTTCTCCCGTTCGCCCTTGCGAATGGGAGTAAGGTGCCTGAAGGGCGGATGAGGGCTCTTGGCCACAAACTCAGATGTTTCATCCTACCCGCTTCACCTTCCTAAATTTTCCCTCTACAAGGGAATCATGAAAAACCGTTCTCTGATCATCTCCCCCTCCATCCTCGCTTCCGATTTCTCAAAACTTGGCGACGAGGTTATTGCTGCTGACAAAGCAGGCGCTGACTGGATTCATATTGATGTGATGGATGGGCATTTTGTGCCGAACATCACGTTTGGCATTCCCGTAATGCAATCCATTCGCAAATGCACTGCAAAACCCTTCGATGTGCATTTGATGATTTCGCCTGCCGATCCGTATCTGGCGCAATTTGCTGCGGCTGGCGCAGATTTGATCTCCGTCCATGCTGAAGCTGGCCCCCATCTTGATCGTTCTCTGCAAGCGATTAAGACGCTAGGCAAAAAAGCTGGTGTGGCCATTAACCCCGCAACGCCGATTTCAGTGATTGAACATGTGATGGAAAGGCTCGATCTCATTTTGATCATGACGGTGAATCCTGGATTTGGCGGACAATCATTCATACCCGCCATGCTTGATAAAATCCGCCAAGCCAAAGCATTGGTCGGTGGCCGCGATATTGATATTGAAGTTGATGGTGGCGTAACGGCGGAAAATGCTGGCGCAATTTATCAGGCTGGTGCCAACGCTATGGTCGCAGGCTCCAGCATTTTCAAAGGCACTGATTATACTGCCAACATCAAAGCCCTACGCATGGCCGCAACATCTATCTCAGCATGAGTGATAGATACCCCACAGTGAAGGACGAAGGCATTCGCCGTTTCCTTGCAGAGGGCGAAAAACTTTATCCCGCTGATGCAGTGAATTTCACCATGGCCCAACAGCGCGAATTTTATAATCAATTCTGCGCGCATTTTGATTATCCGCATCCCGCAGGCATCGCCACGCATGATTTCAAAGTGGGCGAAATTCCCTGCCGCACTTACACACCAAAAGCTCCAACTGGCAAACTGCTCTATCTCCATGGTGGTGGCTATGTGGTGGGCGGCATTGCCAGCCATGATTCAATCTGCGCTGAAATCGCAGATCAGGCGCATGTTGAGGTTACTGCTGTTGAATATCGCTTGGCCCCGGAACACCCTTTCCCTGCCGCGTTCGATGATTGTTGGGCGGTGCTGAATCAGTTGGGCACCTGCATAGTGGCGGGCGACAGTGCGGGCGGAAATATGACCGCAGCTTTGTGCCTCAAATCGCGCGATGTGGATGGCCCTAAAATCAAAGCGCAAATCCTGATCTATCCCGGCCTTGGCGGCGATATGACCACCGGCTCATATATCACCCAAGCAAACGCTCCGGGCCTGACCACGAAGGATGTGATATTCTACCGCGACACCTACAAAGGCAGCCCCAACAAATATGCCGAGCCTTTGCGCGAAACCAATTACGCCAATCTGCCCCCCGCCTTCATGGTCGCCGCCTGTCTTGACCCTCTTCATGATGATTGCATGAATTACGCAGCGAAACTCAAAGCCGCAGGTGTTGCGGCAGAAGTGCGTGATGAACCGCTGCTCATCCACGCATTCCTCCGTGCCCGCCATCTGAGCCAACCTGCCGCAGATTCTTTTGCTAGCATTATTGCCGCAATCAAACGTTTTGCGGCATAAGGACACCATGACGATCAAGACCATCACCAAATTTCCGCGCAAAACCAAATTTGTCGAAAACTTTTGGATCACCATGTCTGATGGCGTGAAGCTTTCCGCCAGCATGTATGTGCCCGAAGATACATCCAAAAACAAAGTTCCGGCCCTGCTCGAATTCCTGCCCTACCGCAAACGTGATGGCACCCATGTGCGCGATGCACTCACCCATCCTTACCTTGCAGGCCATGGCTATGCATCGGTGCGCGTTGATATGCGCGGCTCCGGCGATTCCGAAGGCATCATGTTGGATGAATACACCAAGCAAGAACAAGATGACGCCATCGAAGTTATCGCGTGGCTGGCCAAACAAAAATGGTGCACTGGCAAAGTGGGCATGTTCGGCATTTCCTGGGGCGGATTCAACGCGCTCCAAGTGGCTGCCCGCCAACCTGAAGCTTTAAAAGCCATCGTTACCATTTGCTCGACAGACGACCGCTATGAGGATGACATTCACTACAAGGGCGGCACATTGCTGAATGAGAATTTGGGCTGGGCCGCCACCATGCTGGCTTATTCCTCGCGCCCGCCTGATCCCAAAATCGTCGGCACCAAATGGAAAAAAATATGGATGGAGCGTTTAAAGAGCGAACCATTTCTGTTGATCCCATGGCTGCAACATCCGCACCGCGATGCCTATTGGAAACACGGATCGGTGAATGAAGATTACGGCAAAATCAATGCCGCTGCATTAGTTGTCGGCGGTTGGAATGATGCCTACTCCAACGCAATCCCGCGTCTCATGCGCGGCCTTCGTTCGCCCCGCAAAGCTATCATCGGCCCATGGGTACACAAATATCCACACTTTGCTTCACCCGAACCCAAAATCGGATTCTTACAAGAAATGCTGCGCTGGTGGGATTTCTATTTGAAAGACATCAACACCAAAGTGACCGACGATCCAGATTATCGCTACTACGTGATGGATGCCTATAAGCCCGGAAAATTCCCCAAGGAAATTCCGGGCCGCTGGGTCAGCGATCCTTATTGGGGTTACGGCAATGTCGAAACCAAAACCTTCCAGCTCTCATCACAAGGCATTGCCGCTGAGGCGGGCACTGAAAAAATGCTGTCGGTCACCTCAAAGCAAACCACGGGTTTTGACGGCGGCGAATATTGCATTATCTGGATGGGCCCGGAATTTCCGGGCGACCAAGCCAAAGACGATGCGCAATCGATATGCTTCGATAGCCCAGTTTTGAGCGCAGATATGGATATCGTGGGTCAACCCACCATTGATCTGGAATTCATGGTTGATAAGCCCGTGGCCCATGTGGCCATTCGTTTGAATGATGTGTGGCCCTCAGGCGAGGTCAGCCGTATCACCTATCACTTGCAAAACCTGTGCATGCGCGACAGCCGCGAATATCCAACACCGCTCGAGGCCTACAAGCGTTACACCATGAAAATTAAACTGGACGACATCGCATGGCGCATTCCCAAAGGTCATAAGCTGCGCGTGTCGATTTCGACAAATTACTTCCCGATGATGTGGCCTGTGGCTGAACCAGTGCGGCTTAACGTGTTTGCTGGGAAATCTACGCTTAACCTCCCCATAAGAAAAACCATAACGGATGAAAAGATAGTCGAATTCAAACCCGCCGAAGCCGCAACTCCTGTGACTCAAAAGGAAACCAAGAAGCCGTTTCATAAGCGTGATGTGACGGTAAACAAGAAGACCGGCGAAACCAAACTCTCCATCATCGATGATTTTGGCACCCAAGAAATCAAGCCCCACGGCATGGTCATCTGGGGCGCTGGCCGGGAGAATTATTCAATAATGCCCGATGATCCATTATCCGCCAAAATGGAAACCCATTGGACAGAAGGCCGAAAGCGCGGCAAATGGG
Source organism: uncultured Aestuariivirga sp. (assembly GCA_964244805.1). GTDB lineage: Bacteria > Pseudomonadota > Alphaproteobacteria > Rhizobiales > Aestuariivirgaceae > Aestuariivirga. The sequence continues at coordinate 3,015 of CAXTKN010000130.1, read as the reverse complement.
AGTGCAGAACTGAAACCTATGGTCGCTTGACTGCCAAGAAAACCCATTGGATTGTTTGGGGTAAAATTGATGCCTTTGAAGGCAAAAAACTGCTATTCACCAAAGAGTTTAACGAAACCATTGAACGGAAGCTCCAGTGATCCGTACTCGTCATAAAACCGTAAACATAGCCAACATCAATTGGTTAAACGGCTGTGTCATTTGCAATGCTTTCCATGACTGAAACTTCGGTGCCAAACGCGCGAGGTGATCAATTCGTTGATTTTTTGACGCGCATTGCAGCGTCGAAGGATCGCGCAGCCTTTGCGTCGCTGTTTGATCATTTTGCGCCACGCGTTAAAAGTTTCATGATGCGCAAGGGTTCAAACCCCGAACAAGCCGAAGATTTGGTGCAGGAAACCATGATTGCTGTCTGGTCGAAGGCCGCAATGTTTTCAACCGAAAAAGGCTCGGTATCGACGTGGATATTCACGATTGCACGCAACTTGCGCATCGATAAATTGCGCCGCGAGCGATCTCAGCTTTATACAGATTTGGAAGATTTCGATGCGCCGGACTTGAGCACGGGGGCGGAAGAAGCTTTGGGTCGTTCACAGGAAGATAACCAAGTTTCTCTGGCTTTGGCGCAAATTCCAGCAGAACAACGTGATTTATTGATCCTTTCCTTCGTGGAAGACGTACCCCAATCAGAAATAGCCACACGGCTTGGAATTCCTCTGGGCACAGTTAAATCCCGTATGCGTTTGGGTTACCAGCGACTGCGCAAACTTTTGGAGACAATGAATTGAAGATTACCCATCATCTGGATGATGCCACACTTTTGGCTTTTGCAGCAGGCACCGTTGGTGAAGCGCATGGCATTTTGGTGGCGTCACATATGGCATTATGCTCTGAGTGCCGCGTTGCATTGCGCAAGGCTGAGGGCTTGGGCGGTGGCATTCTTGAATCTCAAGCAGAGCAAGCCGTTTCGGATGTTTGTCGCGCCGCGACTTTGGCCAGCCTTGATTCTCTGACTACACAGAAAGTGACAGTTAAACCAAAAGGCGATTTGCCATTTGCTTTGGCCCGCGTCATGGGTGACATCTCTTTGGCGGATATTCAGTGGCACAAAAAAGCTCCGGGCGTCTCGGTGTTTGATGTGCCTTTGTCTAAAGGCTCAAAAACCAAGTTGAAAATGGTGAAGCTTGGCAAAGGTCGAACCATGCCAGAGCATGGTCATGGTGGCGAGGAACTCACCCTGATCTTGAAGGGTTCGTATCACGATAAAATGGGACGCTTCTCACCGGGTGATGTGGCTGATCTCGACGCTGAAATTGAACATCAACCAATCGTCGATTCTGATGAGGACTGCATCTGCGTGATAGCCTTTGAAACCCGTGCGAAGTATAAAACGATATTGGCAAAACTGGCGCAGCCATTTGTCGGCATCTAACCAATAAACGAATTCGTTGCTCTCACCAAAGCATCAACTATGCCCGGTTCGCTTCCTGCGTGGCCTGCATCCGGTACAACAACAAATTTTGCCTTAGGCCAAGCCTTACTCAGTTCATAAGCAGAGTGTGCTGGTGTGATCACATCATAGCGCCCCTGTACAATAGCGCCGGGAATACCCGAAAGTTTAAATGCATCTCGCAACAGCTGATCATCAGTTTCCAAAAACCCCTTATTGATAAAGTAATGGCATTCAATGCTGGCAAAGGCTGTTGCAAAATGATCATTGCCAAATTGCATTACGCGATCAGGGTTTGGCAGCAATGAAGAAACAGCACCTTCCCATTGGCTCCATGCTCGGGCACAGGCGAGCTTCACCATACCATCATCACCCGTTAGTCGCTTATGATAAGCCGCAACAAAATCATGCCGCTCATCTTCAGGGATAGGCCGCACGTAATCTTCCCAAAATTCTGGAAACAACATTGATGCGCCAAATTGATAGAGCCAATCAATTTCCTTTTTCCGCGCCGTAAATATCCCGCGCATGATAAGTTCGGTCACGCGTTCCGCATGTGTCTCGGCATAGGCCAAAGCCAACGTTGACCCCCACGACCCACCAAACACCTGCCACCGCTCAATACCCAAATGCAGACGCAGCTTTTCAATATCTGAAACTAAATCCCAAGTCGTATTTTCTTCTAAACAAATATAGGGCGTTGAAGCACCACACCCACGCTGATCGAACAAAATCATCCGGTAAGCTGAAGGATCATGAAACCGCCTGAGGTTCATTGAAATACCCCCGCCAGGCCCGCCATGCAGAATAACAACTGGCTGTCCCGTTGAGTTACCGCACTCCTCAAAGTAGATTTCATGCAAGTCTGAAACCTTCAAGCGCCCGCGCGCATAAGGTTGCAATTCTGGAAAAAAGCTTAAACGGTCAGTCATTTCAATGAAATTAGAGCTAACCCATTGTTTTGAACAGTCCCAAACATGGTTAACCATTACTTAATTTTAGCTTTCACTATTGGTAGTGTTCGTCTACAAGGCCCCGCAGCGCTTACTCTGACAGGGGATGTCAGGGCGCCCTTTTATTGGGGGACTAAAACCTATGTGGAATGAATTTAAAAACTTTGCGTTTAAAGGCAATGCTTTCGATCTCGCTATCGGCGTGATCATGGGCGGCGCTTTCGGCAAAATCGTTGGGTCGATGGTTGATGATTTGATCATGCCAATCGTTGGCCTCGCAACTGGCGGAATCGACTTCTCAAACAAGTTTATCCAACTTGCAGGCGCACCAGGCGCAACAGACCTTGAGACAGCTAAGAAGGCTGGCGCAACATTTGCTTACGGCAACTTCATAACCATCGTAATCGGCTTCTTGATCCTTGCATTCATTTTGATGCAATTGGTGAAGATTTCCAACCGCATGAAGAAGGCTGAGCCACCAGCACCACCACCAGCAGCATCGACAACTGATGTATTGCTTGCTGAAATCCGCGATTCTTTGAAGAAGCGCTAATTTCATAATAAATTTTGAGAGCCCGGGTGCTTGCCACCCGGGTTTTTTATTTGCATTGT
>CAXTKN010000129.1:0-7496 GCA_964244805.1 uncultured Aestuariivirga sp. | reverse complement strand
CTGCCCGAAGTTTATTCGGCTGATCTTTCTGAATTTGTATTTGCGGCTGGTGTGAAATTGCTGGCACGCGACAAACCAGACCTGATGTATCTTTCCACCACCGATTACGTACAGCATAAATATGCCCCCGGTTCCGCAGGCGCCAATTCATTTTACAAGATGATGGATGGATACTTAGGCTCGCTTGATGCACTTGGCGCCACCGTCGTTATTATCGCTGATCATGGGATGAAGGACAAGCATTTGACCGATGGATCGCCCGATGTGATTTATCTGCAGGATGTCTTGGACAGTGCATTTGGTGTTGGAACCACTCAGGTTATTTTGCCAATCACTGATCCCTATGTTGTGCATCATGGTGCTCTGGGGTCTTATGCCACCGTTTATGTGAAAGGTGTTGCACCAGACGACGTGGCGCGCATGATTTCAAAGTTGGAAGGCATTGACGCAGTTTATACCAAAGCTGATGGCTGCGCCAAATTTGGCCTGCCGCCAGATCGGACGGGTGATTTGATTGTGCTGTCAGGCGGACCCACATTCACGAAAGTGATCGGATCTTCTGCGTCCAAGCATGACCTGTCCGGCCTTGATGCGCCGCTTCGATCACATGGCGGATTATCGGAACAAGAGGTGCCGATTATCATCAATCGCAAAACACATAACCTGCCAAAAGACCTGCGCAATTTTGATGCGTTTTTCATTGGGTGCAATCATGTCTAATATCATCCATGAAACCATGCGCATTGGTGGCAAAAAAATTGATACCGAAAAGCGCATTGAAGTGCGCTATCCATTTACCAATGAAGTGATTGGCACTGTGCCCGCCGGAACAGCAGCACACGCAGCGCAAGCCTTTGCAATTGCCGCCGCGTTCAAGCCAAAACTGACGCGTTATGAACGCCAGCAAATTCTATTTCGCACGGCTGAACTGATCCGCGCCAAGAAAGATGAACTCTCGCGCCTCATCACTTTAGAGCTTGGTCTTTCGATGAAAGATTCAGCTTATGAATGTGGCCGCGCTTATGATGTGTTTTCGCTGGCTGGCCAATTGGCGATCAATGATGATGGTCAGATTTTTTCGTGTGACCTCACACCACAAGGTAAATCCCGCAAGATATTTACAAAGCGCGAACCGGTTGGTGTGATCAGTGCCATCACGCCGTTCAACCACCCGCTTAACATGGTGTCACATAAAGTTGCACCTGCGATTGCCACGAACAATTGCGTGGTGTGCAAGCCCACGGAACTCACTCCGCTTACTGCCATCATGTTGGCTGATATTCTTTATGAAGCGGGCCTGCCGCCCGAAATGTTCCAGATCGTCACTGGCAATCCAGAAGATATTGGCGATGAGATGGTGATGAATAAAGACATCAACATCATTACATTCACGGGCGGTGTGCGTGTTGGAAAAATAATTGCTTCCAAGGCTGGCTACACCCGCGCGGCGCTTGAACTCGGCGGAAATGATCCGCTGATTGTGCTCGATGACCTCAGTGATGATGAGCTTGATAAGGCAGCTGAACTCGCAGTGGCGGGTGCTACCAAAAATTCGGGCCAACGTTGCACGGCGGTCAAACGCATTTTGGTGCAGCCGAAAGTGGCCGACGCGTTTGTCGAAAAGGTTTTGGCCAAAGCCAAGAAACTAAAGTATGGCGATCCGATGAATCCGGAAACAGATTTGGGCTGCGTGGTGAATGCCCGCTCAGCGGAAATGTTCGAGAAGCGTGTATTGGCTGCGGCTGAGCAAGGTGCGAAAATTCTTTATCACCCCGAGCGCAATGGTGCTGTGCTTCCTCCGATCACCGTCGATTTCGTCGATCCAAAATCCGAATTGGTTTATGAAGAAACTTTTGGGCCCGTCATCCCGATCATCCGTGTATCAGCAGATGATAATGAAGTGATCCGCGTTTCAAACTCCACACCATTTGGGCTGTCTTCCGGTGTGTGCACGAACAACCTAAACCGCATCACCAAATACATTGAAGGCCTGAATGTGGGCACGGTGAATATTTGGGAAGTGCCAGGATACCGGATCGAAATGTCACCCTTTGGTGGCATTAAGGATTCAGGCAATGGCATAAAAGAAGGTGTGGCGGAGGCGATGAAGTTTTATACCAACGTCAAAACATGGTCCCTACCATGGCCATGAAACAATGAGCGGCCCACTTCAAGGCATTCGTGTTCTCGATCTCACCCGCGTTCTGGCTGGTCCATGGGCCACGCAGATGCTGGCAGATTTTGGTGCCGAAGTGATCAAAATCGAAAAGCCCGGTGAAGGTGATGACACGCGTGGTTGGGGGCCACCGTTCATTAAGAATGCCGATGGATCGACTGGCGATGCGGCTTATTTCCAATCTGCCAATCGCGGCAAGCAATCGGTCTGTATCGATATGGCCAAGCCCGAAGGTGCGAGTCTAATCAAAGCCTTGGTGGCAAAGTCTGATATTTTAATTGAGAATTTCAAAGTCAGCGGCCTCAAGAAATATGGCCTTGATTATGAAAGCTTGAAAGCCGCAAATCCGCGTCTGATTTATTGCTCTATCACTGGCTTTGGCCAAACGGGGCCATATGCAAATCGCGCTGGCTATGATTTCATGATACAAGGCATGTCTGGCGTCATGTCGATCACAGGAGAGCCAGATGGCCAGCCCATGAAAATGGGTGTTGCGTTCTCGGATGTGTTTGCTGGCTTGCATGCCGTAATCGCCATTCAAGCCGCCCTCTTCCACCGCGAACGCAGTGGACAGGGCCAATACATCGATATCTCATTGCTCGACAGCCAAATCTCAGTTCTGGCCAATCAAGCGCTGAACTATCTCGTCGGCGGCAAGGTTCCACAACGCTTGGGCAATGCCCACCCCAACATCGTGCCCTATCAAACCTTCGAAACCGCTGATGGTCACATCATCATGGCTGTGGGTAATGATCGTCAGTATGCAGAATATTGCAAAATCATAGGCGCGCCGGAATTGGCAGAAGCGCCTTATGACACCAATCGAGGCCGCGTCGAAAATCGCACAAATCTCATTCCCCTGCTCGCTCCACTTATGAAGAAACGCAAAACCAGTGAATGGGTTGAAGCTTTCGAATCCGCATCAGTGCCCTGCGGCCCAATCAACACAATTGACCAAATATTTGCCAATGAACAAGTTTTGGCGCGTGGAATGCAGATTGGGATGACGCGCCCAGATGGCGTGCAGGTGCCGGGTGTTGCAAATCCGGTAGTGTTTAGCCAAACGCCGATTCAATATGGAAATCCATCGCCGAAGTTGGGTGATAGTACGGCGCTTGTATTGGGCGAAGTGCTTGGACTGGATGCTAACGAGATTGCAAAATTAAGACTTGATAAAGTTATATCTTAACAAAAGGCCGACCTTAGCCTTCCGGTAGCCAAAGAGCCCTCATCCCCCTTCGGGACCTTCTCCCATTTGCGAAGTCGCAAACAGGCGAAGGCTAACAAATTTTATCGCCTTCGCCCGTTGGTTCTTACCGGTCCAGAAGGGGGATGAGGGATCTTCCTAGCCGCGCGTGAAAGCCTTTCCTAAAACCGCGTCGTCAAAGTCGTCAACCATTCCGGCGAAGCATCAACCAGTGCCGCTTCCAAAAATTTATCTTGCCCTGAGATAATCATCACTCCGGTAAAAATAAACAACACACCCAAAACCGATTTTACAACTCCGCCTGAAGAAAGCATCCGCCCCCGCCAACGCATCAGCACTTCGCGCGACATCATGCCAACGATCACCAATGGAACTGCAACGCCAAGGCCAAAGCTGATCATGGTGATCGCTACCTGCGCCAGATTTTGGCCTTGGGCGGCCAATAAAGACGCGGCACCTAAAGTCGGCCCAACGCAAGGGCTCCATACAGCGCCGAGTAATAGTCCGATGCCGAACTGTCCGCCTGCTTCGCCGCCGCCGAAGCGCTGATCGACCCAATTGCCAACAGGCCCCGAAGCCACAGCAAATTGGCGTTGCAGCAATGGAATTGCCAACAGCAAGCCGATGGCGATCAACAGCACGGCTGAGATCATACGGAAGAATTTGCCGTCAAGCCCAATCGAGAAACCGACCAAGCTCACAAACATGCCGATAAAGACGAAGGACAACACCAATCCCGCCGCCAAAAGCAATGGCCCATATTTGGCCTTGGATGCCGCTGTGCCTAGAACCACAGGTATCAACGGCAAGACGCAGGGCGACAATATGGATAGGCTTCCCGCCGCGAAGGCAAAGGCAAGGTTCAGGAACATAAAATGCTTTTAGATCGCGGTTGCGAGCAGTGCACCAATTGATCCAGCTTCTGTGTCGCCCACCGATCGGCCCGTTTCCTTGGCGCCCTTGAACACAATCAAAGTGCTTTGCGATTGTACATTTAAGGCTTTTAAAACATCAAGTTGCGTATCGAAGTTCACACGCAACATTAGCATATCTTTGTTCTTTGGGTCAGCCAGCAGGCTTTTCAAAATTGGCCCCTGCGCTTTGCAAGTTGGGCACCATGAGGCCCAAACATCAACCAAGATCGGTTTGCCCGCTTTTTGCGCGGCTTTGAACGCTTCCATGGTAAATTCGGTAACGGCAGCGCGGGCGAATGCGGTTGGCATGGCGATGCCGACGGCGGCGAGCGTGATAATATTGCGTCGTGTTGGCATGTGCTAAATCCTGTGAACTGTTGATGCCGTATGATAGACCATCAAAGCGCATAATGCATTCAAGTTAAGTGCGCTTGAGATCACAATTTCGTTGGTTCAAAATTGATGATAGACTGTGGAATAATAAGAACAGGAGATCAATATGCCCAAAACTACTGCCATCTGGAATGGCCAAATCATCGCCGCCAGTGATCATTGCATCGAGGTTGAGGGCAACGCCTATTTCCCGCCAGACGCGTTAGACATGAAATTCTTTTCGCCGATTGATAAAACCAGCATGTGCCCTTGGAAAGGTACTGCTTCATATTTCGACGTTGTGGTCGATGGTAAAACCAATGCTGGAGCCGCATGGATTTACCGTGAGCCCATGGCAGCAGCGGCCCCGATCAAGAACTATGTGGCCTTTTGGAAAGGTGTTGAAGTGAGAGGCAAGGAAGCTGCTGTACCGATGGCGCGTTAAGGTGCGGTCACTTCGGCAATTCAATTTTCCCTGAAATTTCGAACTTAGCCGAAATTTTCTCCAGCGTTCCAGCTTTGGCAAGTGCTGCAATTGCGGCGCTTAGTTTTGCAGTTAGCTCCGCTTCATCCTTGCGCAAGCCAAGGCCCACGCCTGGGCCGAACACATCCGCATCGTAGGGCACAGCGGCTTTGCTTTCGACAGCGTCAGCGGCGGATTTCAAAAAAGCATCAAGCGCCAGCCCATTGGCCAATATATAATCGACTCTGCCGGCATTCAAATCCTGATTGGCCTCGTCCTGTGTTGGATAAGTTTTGATGGTCGAAGTCTTTGCGTAATATTTTTCAAGATAGGCCGCATGAATTGTTGAAACTTGCACGCCGATGGTTTTACCCGCCAGATGTGCGGGTGTTACATCCATATCGCCGTCTTTAGCGCCCATCATCACGGCTGCAGATTGATAATAAGGCGTCGAGAAATCGATGATCTCTTTGCGCTTTGGCGTTATAGCCATGGAAGCCGCGATCACATCAATCTTCTTGGCGTTGAGCGCTGGAATAATTCCGTCCCAAGCGGTTTCGACAATTTCACATTTTTCTTTTATTTCTGCGCACACAGCATTCACCACATCAATCTCCCAGCCCACCCATTTGCCAGTCGTATCTTTGCTGGTGAATGGCGGATAAGGCTCAGCTGCAACACCGATTTTAAGATCGGCCAAGGCTGAACTGCTGGTCAACGCCAAAAGTCCTGCACAAGCAACTATCACTTTTTTGAAATTAGACATTTGAAGCTCCGTAATTTGACTGGCCGTTGTGATTGAATCTCAGTCGTAAGATCGATCACTAACAGAGACAAGACAATTGCATTGTTACAGTAACTTATTGAAGACAATTTGTAGCAGATTTTAGAAGTTCAAAAGATTGCCTATATCCGCTAGCGTCCGGCGAACTTACTTCCCTCTCTGTCGTTTTCGCGCTATCTGCCGCTTTTGAAACAAGGCATATCAAATACATGGCAAATCTTATCATCACTTATTGGCGCGATATTCCATCCGCCGTTTCCGTTAAAATCGGGCGTAAAGAGGAAAAACGTATGCTGGATAATCGCTTCATGGAAGCCATTGATATGGCCGCCATGCGCGATGGTGCAACCGACACGGATTCGTATCTGGCCGATTGGCGGCGCAGCGAACCCGTAGCGGTAGGCGATGATATGGCAGCCGAAGTTGAAAAAGCCAAAGTGGATATCGAATCACATTATACCCACGACCTCATTAAACAAATGATCGGCAATGGAGGCCGCACACTCTCATGACGCATACTCTCGTAGCCTCAGCCACGCGCGAACACATTATCGGCTTTGACAAGCCCTTCACGGTAATCGGCGAGCGTATCAATCCGACAGGCCGCAAAAAGCTGGCGGCAGAAATGCAAGCGGGCGATTTCAGCACGGTGATCAAAGATGTGTTGGCACAGGTTGCTGCGGGTGCACATATTTTGGATGTGAACGCAGGCGTAACGGCTGTGAACCCTAATGAGACTGAGCCGCCCTTGATGCGCCAGGTTTTGGAAATCGTCCAATCGATGACGGATATTCCACTGTGCATTGACAGTTCGGTTACTTCTGCGTTGAAAGCTGGCCTTGAAACTGCCGTAGGCCGTCCTCTGGTGAATTCTGTCACGGGCGAAGAAGAAAAACTCGAAGCCATTTTGCCACTGGTGGCGAAATATAATGTGCCAGTGGTTGCTATTTCTAATGACGAGACTGGCATTAGCGAAGATCCAGATGTGCGTTTTGAAGTGGCGCGCAAAATTGTAAATCGCGCTGCCGATTTTGGCATCAAGCCGTGGGATATTGTGGTTGATCCATTGGTCATGCCAATTGGTGCCATGGGTACGGCTGGCCAACAAGTGTTCCGCCTCGTGCGCCGCTTGCGTGAAGAGCTGAAGGTCAACACCACATGCGGCGCATCAAACATCGCTTTTGGCATGCCCAACCGCCGCGCGCTGACAGGTTATTTCCTCGCCATGGCCGCATCGCATGGCATGACATCAGCGATTATGAACCCATTGCATGATGAAGACATGCACGCGATTTATGGTGCGAATGTTTTGAACGGCACCGATGCGCATTGCAAATTCTGGACGACCAAATTCCGCGAGATGACCAGCGGCCCATCAGCTGCAGCGCAAGCGGCGGGTTTGCAATCGTCGAATGAAGATATCGAAGCCCGGCGCAAGGCCAGAGAAGAAAGGCGCAGGCGCTAATAGTCCCCTCCCCCTTGTGGGGAGGGTTAGGGTGGGGGTCGCTCCGGCTTTTGTCCTTGAGTTTATTTTTAAAAATATTGAACATTGAATGACCCCCACCCCGGCCCTCCCCACA
>CAXTKN010000128.1:6108-7510 GCA_964244805.1 uncultured Aestuariivirga sp. | reverse complement strand
CTGTTCACGCTGCATTGATCAGGTCTTCGTATTGTTTGATCTGTCGAGGCTTGTGTTGCTTCAAATCTCCCTTCAAACTCCGAACAATGAGAACGCAAACGCCATCAGCCGAAACTGAAGTTATTATCGTTGGAGCCGGGATTGCTGGGCTTTATGCGGCTTATCGTTTGTTGCAAGCCAATATATCTTGCAAAGTTTTGGAAGCTGATGATCATGCTGGTGGGCGGATCAAATCGCGGAAGGAAAAAAATTCGCATCTGGGTCTGGTGCTGGATGAAGGTGCCAACCTCATCAACTCGACCGACACGCTGGCGATCAAATTGATGAATAGGTTTGATATCAATTACGTGCGGCGTTTAAAATCTGGCATGGACAGTATGCATTATCTGGTGGCTGGTGAAGAATATGATCAACAGCGCTTCGATCAATTATTGTTTGCTGAAAGTCGTGTCGCCGTAAATAACATTGTTGCTGATCAAGATATTTGGCGCGCCGATAAAATGCGCGATCTCGATCCAAAATTCATAAATGAAAGCATTGGTTCTTATCTGAAGCGCATTGATGCGGGGCCAGTGCTCCGCGTGATGCTTAAATCATTTTTCTGGAGCGAATATGGCTATGAGATTGATAATCTCAATTTGCATGTGTTGTTTGACTATTTGGAAATCGATATGTCGTGTCCGTGTTTCAAGCTCATCCCAAATGTCGATGAAGCCTACACGGTTCCGGGCGGCACCGGACAGATCACGGCCAGTCTTGAAAAAATTTGCCATGACCATGTGCTTTATAGCAGGCGTGTAAATAGCATTGGTGAACTGGCGGGTGTAATCCATGTTTCTTCAACCAACGCGGATCTGCAAATTGAAACGCATACAGCGCAACATGTTTTATATGCAGCGCCTTTGCACAGCCTCAAAAACATTAAGATAATGATTGAAGGGTTGGCGCCCGAGGCGGTGGAACTGGCGAGTGCTGCCTCTTATGCGAATGGCGCTAAGCTGCACCTGAAGTTTGAACCGGGTTTTGATAAGCTCTATCGTTACTCAGGTATTTTGTTGACTGACACGGGCGAGCAAATTTGGACTTCGAGCACGGGGCAAGGCGGGGCTGGTTTGCTCACTGTATTAACAGGCCCGCTTCCCGCCGGACGTGCCGCGGCAATTGAATATGCGGGCCATGTGTTGGTGGCGCTTGATAAGATTTGCCCGGGTCTTAGCGAACTTTTTGTAGGAGTCGAAAGATCTGACGCGCCCATGAGCTATTCTGGATCTTTGCGCCCGGGTGAAGCGGCCCATCTTGCCATTATCGATGGTGCCAAGCATTGGACGACGATTGGTGAGGCTGCAAGCGGCGAGTTGCAAGGCTATCTTGAAGGTGCATTGCGCAGTGCTGATGATGCGGT
>CAXTKN010000128.1:4806-6008 GCA_964244805.1 uncultured Aestuariivirga sp. | reverse complement strand
ATGGCGGCACTCTATATTGGTCTTGAATCTGCTCAGGTTCCAATCGCCGAGGGTTATGGCCCCACGCCCACGTTGCCTCCGCCAAACCCAACTCTATTGCCAACAGTGAACATTGCCAAAGCCGCAACGTGGCTCAAGGGTGAAAAACCGACCGCCGCGCAAGGCTTGAGCGTTGCTCCATTTGCACAAGGGCTTGACCATCCGCGTTGGCTGCATGTGTTGCCCAATGGTGACGTATTGGTTGCCGAAACCAACGCGCCGCCCAAGCCAGAGGACGGCAAGGGCATCAAGGGATATGCCATGGGTGTAGTGATGGCTGGTGCAGGAGCGGGCGTTCCAAGTGCAAATCGCATAACCTTGCTGCGCGACACTGATGGTGACGGCATTGCCGATGTATCAGAGCCTTATATCACGGGCCTCAACTCGCCCTTCGGCATGACCTTTGCCAACAACACGCTCTATGTGGCGGACACGGATGCAATTCTCGCATTCCCATATAAGGAAGGTGAGACCCGCAACAGTTCAAACGGTGAGAAGATTGCCGACTTACCTGCGGGCCTGATCAATCACCATTGGACCAAGGATGTGATCGCCAGCAAAGACGGCACCAAGCTTTATGCAACCGTCGGATCAAATAGCAATGTTGGCGAAAACGGCATGCCAGCTGAAGAAAACCGTGCTGCGGTTTTGGAAATTGATATCGCCAAGAAAACCACAAGGCTTTTTGCATCGGGGCTGCGTAATCCAAATGGTCTGTCATGGAACCCTGAATCTGGCGCGCTTTGGGTGGCGGTCAATGAGCGTGACGAAATCGGCAGCGATCTGGTTCCTGATTATATGACATCAGTTCAAGATGGTGGATTTTATGGCTGGCCATACAGCTATTATGGTCAGCATGTTGATGTCAGGGTCAGTCCACAAAATCCCGAGCTTGTGGCCAAGGCCATTGTGCCTGATTATGCACTGGGCCCCCATGCTGCCTCGCTTGGCCTCACCTTCAATCAAGGCGCTGCATTGGGGCCAAACTTTGCCAATGGCGCATTTGTTGGTCAGCACGGCTCATGGAACCGCAAACCCCGTAGCGGTTATAAAGTCATTTATGTGCCCTTCACTTCCGGCAAACCATCAGGCCCCCCGGTTGATATTTTAACTGGCTTTATCGGAGAAGACGACAAAGCGCACGGGCGCCCTGTGGGCGTCGC
>CAXTKN010000128.1:2248-4706 GCA_964244805.1 uncultured Aestuariivirga sp. | reverse complement strand
CTTGTGTCTCGTGTTTGCGCTGCGCATTTTTATCGTCGCGTTTATTCTGTTTATCCAGTGCCTTTTGCTGCTTTGCTTTGGCGCGGTTATTGCGTTCTTGGTTATAGTTTGGTGGAAAGGCCACTTGGATATCCCCTGTTTGTGCGAAAAAAATGGCGTCCTGGAAGGGATTCGAACCCCTGACCCCCGGTTTAGGAAACCGGTGCTCTATCCTGCTGAGCTACCAAGACTTGTTGAGGGTTGCAGTTAGCATAGGTGGTGATTGGATTGAAAGGGCTGTGATGATCGTGTTAGTTCTGGGCCATGCGGATTTTTATGGTGGGGGCAACAGGCACGATTGGGAAAGCAACGCTGGCTGAGTTGCTGTTGCGTGGCCACGACGTGTTTTGTTTTGGGCGCGCGCAAGGTGACGTGACCAATGCCGCTTCAATTGAGCGCGACGGGTTTCGCGGTGAAACATTTGATGCGGTTGTGTCGTGCATGGCTTCGCGCAGCGGCTTGCCGCGCGATGCTTGGGCCATTGACCATAGGGCGCATAACCTCGTTCTAGCTGCTGCAAAAAAGCATGGCGTAAAGCAGTTTGTGTTGCTCTCGGCGATTTGTGTGCAAAAGCCGAAATTAGCATTTCAACATGCCAAGCTAGCCTTTGAGGCGGAGCTTATCGCTTCGGGTATCACCTATTCCATCGTGCGACCCACGGCCTATTTCAAATCCCTTTCGGGCCAAGTGGCGCGGGTGCAGAAGGGCAAGCCGTATTTGATTTTTGGCGATGGGAGGTTGACTGCCTGCAAGCCCATTAGTGATCAAGACTTGGCGCGTTATATGGCCAATTGCCTTGAAGACAGCCGCTTGCAAAACGCGATATTGCCGATTGGCGGGCCGGGGCCTGCGATGACACCGCGCGAACAAGGCGAGGCACTGTTTCAACTTTTGGGCAAGCCTGCAAAGTTTCGATCTGTGCCCGTGGCGATGCTGAGCGGTATTATTTTTATTTTGCACACTTTGGGCCTGAGCGACAAAGCGGAGCTGGCGCGCATTGGCCGTTATTATGCAACAGAGTCGATGTTGGTTTGGAACTCTCACACCAACCAGTATGATGCAGAAGCAACACCATCGTTTGGCAGCGATACTCTGCAAGAGTTTCATGCAAAGCTTCTTAAGGGTGAGGCCAATGTTGATCTTGGCCAGCATGCTGTGTTCTGATGGCTTGATACACATGCAGAACTGGCCCTAGTTCATGCTGTGTGGCTGGGATAAATAGCGCTCAACGGAGTATCACCCCCATGAAAATGACCACTGAAGAAGCCTTTGTGAAAGTTCTGCAAATGCATGGCATTGACAATGCGTTTGGCATTATCGGTTCAGCGTTCATGCCGATTTCGGATATTTTTCCGAAAGCGGGCATCACGTTCTGGGATTGCGCGCATGAAGGTTCGGGCGGCATGATGGCTGATGGCTTTACCCGTGCGTCTGGCAAAATGAGCATGATGATTGCGCAGAATGGGCCGGGCATTACCAATTTTGTGACGCCCGTGAAGACCGCTTATTGGAACCACACGCCACTTCTGCTGGTCACGCCGCAGGCTGCGAATAAAACCATTGGGCAAGGTGGCTTCCAGGAAGTGGAGCAGATGGCGCTGTTTAAGGACATGGTTTGCTATCAGGAAGAAGTGCGCGACCCATCGCGCGTGGCCGAAGTTTTGAACCGCGTGATCATGAATGCCAAGCGCCATTCAGCACCAGCACAAATCAATTTCCCACGTGATTACTTTACACAAGTGATCGATATTGATTTGCCAGCCATTGTGGATTTTGAACGTCCGGTGGGTGGTGAAGATGCCATTGCTGCCGCGGCCAAGCTTTTATCGGGCGCGAAATTTCCGGTAATATTGAACGGCGCTGGCGTGGTTTTGGCAGGTGCTATTCCCGCATCGCAAGCTTTGGCTGAACGTCTGAGTGCGCCAGTGTGCGTTGGTTATCAGCATAATGATGCTTTTCCCGGCACTCATCCGCTGTTTGCAGGGCCGCTTGGTTATAATGGTTCAAAGGCTGGCATGGAGCTTATCCAACAGGCCGATGTGGTTTTGGCTTTGGGCACGCGCCTCAATCCGTTTTCCACACTGCCGGGCTACGGCCTCGATTATTGGCCAAAGTCGGCGCAGATTATTCAGGTTGATATCAATCCAGCGCGCATCGGCCTCACTAAGAAAGTGGCAGTGGGTATTGTGGGCGATGCCAAGAAAGTGGCGACGGCGATCTTGGCCAAGCTTGCACCATCGGCTGGTGATCATGACCGTCAAGCTCGCAAGGATTTGATCGCCACCACCAAGAGCCGTTGGGCGCAGCAGCTCTCGTCGATGGATCATGAGAATGATGATCCGGGAACCACATGGAATGAACGCGCCCGTGCCGCCAAACCAAAATGGATGAGCCCGCGCATGGCATGGCGCGCCATTCA
>CAXTKN010000128.1:0-2148 GCA_964244805.1 uncultured Aestuariivirga sp. | reverse complement strand
GTGTTTCGCAATTATCAGTGGGGCGCAGAAAAGCGGAATTCTACGCTGTGGTATGCCGATAATTTTGTAGGCACGGAGCTGGACGAACAAGTGTCCTATGCAGGCATTGCGAAAGCCTGCGGCTTAGAAGGCATTGTGGCGCGTACGATGGATGAATTGACAGCGGCGCTTCACAAAGCAATTGAAGATCAAATGAAGCATGGCAAGACAACATTGATCGAAGCGATGCTCAACCAAGAATTGGGTGAGCCTTTCAGGCGTGATGCAATGAAGAAGCCAGTTGAGGTGGCGGGGATAAGTGCTGCGGATATGCGGAGGCAGGTGGGGGCTTAGATCTTTCGTTTTGCCTTAATCGCATCAGTCTGATTTGGAAACTTTGTAATCAACCATTCCAAGGCTTGAAGTTGGACGTCGCCAGGAGCTCTTCTGATTTGCGCGGCCAACTTCATCCAATCAGGTCGTGGAAGTGTCAGATTTTTAGCACCTTCGTTGCAGACCGAACAAATCGCTCGCAAGTTGGAAGCGTCGTCTGTGCCACCCATAGACTTGTCAATGACATGTCCAATGTGAAGACGTGTTTTGCGACCTGCTTGATCGTAAGGATGAGGTTCACCAGCTACTGCGCCGCACATTTGGCAAGTGAACCCATTGCGGTCTAGAACAAAGGCCCGTGTCTCTTTGGATATGCCGCGCGCGAAAGCTGGGCGTGGTTTAAGATCAAGCAATTTGTATTGACCGGGTTTGAGGCTACTATCATCATTATGGGTGATGATGTTGAGCCCCTCTTCATTGCGTAACTCTCGGATGCGTCTCGCCCATTCACTGCTGTCCGCCACAACTTGAAGCGTTTTAGAATCGAGAATCTTGCCAAGATTGGCCTGAAAGAAATCTCGCAACTTGCGTTTTGATCCCAATTTCTTAGTCATGCAGCAACAGCTTGTTCTTCTGAATTTATCTGTTTGACTTTCGCTCCTAGTGCCAGTGCAATTTGTTGCCCTACAGCTTTCGCAACTGGGGGTGGGAAGGCATTTCCGATTTGACGATAAACAGGTGTTTTTTTTCCTTCGAATTTCCAACTATCTGGGAAGCCTTGAATTCGCGCTGCCATGCGGGTTGTTAAACGAGGCATGCCTTCGAAATCTTGCTCAGGTGCAGAGTCAACAATTCCGATTCCATCAACGCCTAAAGCAGCCCATGCTTTACGCGCGCGTGTTGGGCCGAGATCAGGGCCACCATGTTTTTTAGAGCCACCGACCAGCGTTGGCGCTACCGCATTAGCCTTTGCTTTCCAATCTTGAGCCCCCTTCCAAGATTTTTCACTTACTAAATCAATTAGAAGTTCTCCAACTGTTTGGGGAATAATCAATCGTGGTTTAGGCCAGATGAAATTAGGTGCGGTGCGCTTTTCTATGGCAACCAGAATTACACGCGGACGCAACTGGGAAACTCCATAGTCTGAAGCCTGAAGCAAATTCCAAAAACAGACATATCCTAGTTTTTCAAGCTGCGCAGAAAGTTTTGAACGATAACTGTCAAATTGAGTATCAAGAAACCCTCTGACGTTTTCAAGCATAACTGCACGTGGCCGCGCTTCATCCACTAACCTTATCGCTTGCGGAAATAGGTCGCGCTCATCATCTGCACCTAATTGTTTTCCGGCTTTTGAAAATGGCGGACATGGAACACCGCCTGCCAAAAGATCAATGCCACGAAATCCTTGTGCACTAAAAACTGCTACATCACTTTGACGAACATCCCACTGCGGACGATTGAGTTGCAATGTTGCACAAGCTGCTTTATCGATTTCGACAAGCGCCTCATGCTCAAAGCCAGCCATCTCAAGGCCTAGCGCTTGCCCGCCGGCACCACTACAAATTTCGAGAGAAGAAAGATTCATTGAGCATCCAAAATGACTATGGTTGGAACGTATATCGAACACCGAGATTTGGCAATCCAATAATTCAGATATCAACGGGCGAGTTAACACCTGACATTAATCAACAATCCACAACCTGAATCGACTCTTCCTTAAAAATCTCTTAACGTCATGTATCAGTTTAGTCTGTTCAGGGTGTTCCTATGGTTCGATTTGGTGTGGCTTTTGGTTTGGTGACCCTGCTTTCGGGGTCGGCTTGTGTGTCCACCATT
>CAXTKN010000127.1:0-7550 GCA_964244805.1 uncultured Aestuariivirga sp. | reverse complement strand
GTGGTGAGACCCAAGTGGCAGACGATGATATCGGCTCCGGCTTTAGTCATTGCCGTGGCATCATCAGGGTTAAAAACATAAGGCGTGGTCAACATGTCTTTCCGGTGCGCCAAGGCCATCACATCGATTTCAAGACCGTAGGACATTCCGGTTTCTTCAAGATTGGCGCGGAAGTTGCCATCGATCAAACCTACCGTTGGGAAGTTCTGAACGCCGGAGAAGCCGATGGATTTAAGTTCGTCCAGAAATTTGTCGAAGATGTAGAATGGGTCTGTGCCGTTGACTCCTGCTAGAACTGGTGTGCGTTTGGTGACGGGCAGAACTTCCTTCGCCATTTCCATAACGATGTCATTGGCATTGCCGTAAGCAAGCAAGCCAGAGAGCGAACCTCGTCCCGCCATGCGGAAGCGACCCGAATTATAAATAACGATGAGATCAATGCCGCCTTCTTCTTCGCATTTGGCAGAAAGTCCGGTGCCAGCACCACCACCCACAATGGGAATGCGGCGGCGCCTCATGTCCTGAAATTTTTCCATCAAAGCTGATCGTTCAAAACGCGGCACTCAAGCTCTCCTTGCAATTTTTGGGGTGATGCTGGCGAAAGCGGCCAACGCTGCCTCCACAAATGTTGCATCATTGATATTGCCCTTCACGCGGGCAATATTGCGACGACTGGTGGAACGCACAGTTTTCTCGATGGCCTCAAATAATGCGTTGTCAGCGTCGGGATCGTGAAAGCTTTTGCCCGGCGCATCAATCAATGACACCCCGCCTTCGGGCAACAGAAAGCGCACTTGCCCTTCCATTTGATTTAGTCGTTCGCCAATCCATTGCCCGATAGCGCGATTTTCGTCGCGGGTGGTGCGCATCAACGTGACACTTGGATTATGCACCACGAATTTACGCGATTTGAATTTTTCGGGCACTGTGTTGCGCGGGCCAAAATTGACCATATCAAGTGCACCCACCGACCCCACATAAGGAATGCCGGTGCGGATAATGGCACCCATGCGATCCGCATCCGCTGCCATCACACCGCCCACAATCATGTCGGCTATTTCAGTTGTTGTGAGATCAAGCACAGAGCTGATCAAACCGGAATCCACCAAATTTTCCATAGAACGACCACCCGTTCCGGTGGCGTGGAAAATCAGACAGTCATAATCCACTTCGAGCCGTTTCTGAATCGCTTGGATGCACGGCGTGGTGTTACCAAACATGGTGAGACCCACCGCAGGCCGCGCCAGTTTACGCTTGGCCTCGCGCATATCGGCATTGGGCAATCCGGCAATCATGCCAGCCAAAGCATTGGCCGCATTGGTCAGCACCTGTTCGCTAATCGGGTTAATGCCCTGCACATCGGCCACTGAATACATCATCATAATATCAGACGGGCCAACGTAATGACCGACATCGCCAGATGCGACGGTGGACACCATGAGTTTGGGAATGCCGACGGGAAGTTTGCGCATTCCGGCAGTAGCTAAGGATGTGCCGCCGGAGCCGCCCGCAGATATCACGCCGCCAATGCCGCGTTCGCGTTCAATCCAACGTGCAAAAGCTTCGGCCATTTCGGAAACCGATTTGCCGCGATCATTTGAGAACACGGCTGATGCTCCGCCGCGATGCATGGAGGCGACTTGCATGGGGCTCACATCGGCAGTTGATGGTTTTCCGTATGTCGAAAGGTCAACCGTTTTCACCGGAATGCCCAGCGTGCGCAGGCGGTCACGCATATAACGCAGTTCATTGCCTTTGGTATCAAAGGTGCCAACTACCAAGGCTGTGCGTCCAATACGTTCGGCGAATGGAATTGCAAAAACTTTTTCTGCTTCACTGACTTCAACAACTGGCACTCGCGCAGGCGAAGCCATGTCGATGCCCCAGCGGTTAGGCAATGCCGTTACAGCGCGATAAGTTTGCGCGGTGGATTTTTCGTCATTGCCTTGACGTTCAATTTTGAAAATCTGCGCCACGCGGTCACGGGTTGTGTCACCTGGAATTTCTTCAAGTGCAACAACTTCTTCAGTATTACGACCAACACCCAAAAGGCGCTGTTGCAATTCACGGTCTGCCGCCAGTGCCTTTGATTCCATCACGCGGTGGATGCGACCATTGACCATGATGGCAACTTGATCGGACACCGATGTAGCGACGCCGATATTTTGCTCAATCACCAGAATTGAAACATCTTCTTCTCTGGCGATGCGAATGAGCAAATCGCGCACTTGCTCGACGATAACGGGGGCTAACCCTTCTGTCGGTTCGTCCATCACCAAGAGCCGTGGATTGGACAGCAAGGCTCGAGAAATTGCCAGCATCTGCTGCTCGCCGCCAGAGAGCATGGCACCGCCATTGCCTTTGCGTTCGGCCAAACGCGGGAAGGTTTGGTAAACACGTTCTAATGTCCAGCCGCCGCCATCTTTAGAACGAGATGCCAAGCGGAGAGTTTGATCTACCGTGAGGCTGGGCCACACACGGCGGCCTTGCGGAACATAGCCCACACCCAAGCGATTGATCTCATGTGGGGCCAGAGCAGATATTTCCCGACCATCCAAACGGATGCTGCCGCTGCGGGCGCGCTTTAAACCGGTGATGGTGTTGCACAGCGTGGTTTTGCCCATGCCATTGCGACCAACAACTGAAATGATGCCGCGCTCAAGCGTTAGGGAAACACCTTGTAATGCGTGAGACTCACCATAATAAACTTGCAAATCATTTATTTGTAAAATGGGGCGATCAGCCATGGCCACCCCCTAAGTAAATCGCTTGCACTTCGGGATCGTTTTCAATCTCTTCTGGCGTGCCTTCTTTAAAGATACGGCCATTGTGCATCATGGTCACATAGGTTGATACCTTCAGTGCCACATCCAAATCATGCTCGATGATAATGTAACCTATATGCGATGGGAGAGAATTCAGAATTTCGACAAGACCACCACGCTCTGCAGGAGAGAGACCAGCCGCTGGCTCATCAAACAAAATAAAGCGCGGAGCACCAGCAAGCGCCAAAGCAATTTCAAGTTGGCGCTGTTCTCCATGGCTCAAAACTGAAATGCGGGTTTCACGCAAACGATCTAAATGGGTCGCATGGATAATGCGGTCCGCTTGCAACATTGTTGCATCATCAAGTGCCGGGCGGATGAGAGAAAAGCGCCCGCGTGATACACCACGACACGCTAGGTAAACACTTTCGCGCACACTGAGGCCGCCGAACAATTGCGATATTTGATAGGTACGGCGCAAGCCCCGTCGAATGCGCTCATGTGCTGGCAGGCCTGTAATATCTTCACCAAAAAATTTGATGCTACCCGCAGTGGGCGGGAAGTCTCCAGAGATGGTGTTGAACAGTGTAGTTTTTCCAGCACCGTTCGATCCTAAAACGGCGCGGCGCTCGCCGGCTGCCACTTTCATGACGATGCCTTCAAGCGCTACCAAAGCCCCGAACTGCCGCCCAACGCCCTCCAGCTCCAGCGCGTGAGCGCCAGTTGATGGAAGACGAGAGGTGGCAGTTCCTTGAGTCATATGATTATGGGCAGCTTGGATTGTCGCGGTTGGCAACACCGAGCTTCAAGAACTCAGCTTCGTCTTGACCCATGGTTTGGTTCTGCTGCGAAATGGTTTTGATGAGTTTATTCGAAAGCTTGCCATCATCACCCTTCACAACTTCGCTGAGATAAATATCAGCAATAGCCTGACGGTTCTTATCAAGGCTCACTTTGCCTGTTGGCGTGTCAAATGACAGCTTCGACAAAGCATCACGCAGCTTGGATTGATCGCCAGACACGTCGCCGTTCACTTGGTCTAAAGCCAAGAGCAAAGCTTTGGTGTTCACGTAATAACCATGAGCAAACAGCGATGGCGATGGGAAACCATCAGCAAACGCAGCTTTATAATCAGCAACAAATTTCTTCCATTCTGGAGAATCATTGCTATCCGACACCGGACCAGCCGAAGGCGTTCCGATCACAACATCTTTCGATTTGCCTTCGGAACCTAAAACAGATTGATCAACAGTAATGGTCCCACCGATCAAATGGGCCGAACCGCCTGCTTGCTGATATTGCGACAGGAAGTTTGTGGCATCAGCACCGCCGAGGGCCACATAGATTGCATCCACATCTTCTGGCAGAGCAGCGATAACGGACGAGAAGTCCTTGTTGCCAATTGGAACCCAAGATTTGGAAACCACATGTCCGCCTGCCTTGCAGAAGCCAGACATGAAGCCAAATACTTGGCTGTAGGGGAAGGAATAATCTTCAGCCACGGTAGCTACTTTTTTGTAGCCCTTAGTGGTGAAAGCATACTCACCAAGACCAGCCATCCATTGTGCGCCATCTGTGTTGAAGCGGAAATAGTTTGCGGCAGGATCGCGCAATGTCAAATCTTGTGCAGCAGAAGTGCCGTTCACAAAGGTGATATTTGGTTTTGTTTTGGCGTAGTCTTTAACAGCCAAGCCTTCATCGCCTGAAAGCGGGCCAACAATCAATTGCACGCCATCTTGTTCAACAAGTTTGCGAGCAGCCTTTACAGCACTATCAGGGGACGCATCGGTTGAGCCTTTAACGATTTCAATCTTCATGCCGCCAGCCATGCCATTGTGTTCTTTAATGGCAAGCTCAACGCCGCGCATACCATCTTGGCCCAAAACGGTGAATGGGCCTTCTAAGGTTGCGAGTGTGCCGATCTTGATGGTGCCATCAGCAAATGCCAATGTTGGTGCAACGAATGCTGTTGCTAATGTGAGAGCCATTAAAGCTCTGCGATGTAGTTTCATTTTAGTTTCTCCCATTGTTAATTTTATATCCATATTGAACCTCCTCCATATTTATGAAGAACGCAGAGATGTTGGAGCGAGGTGAGGCTTAAGCCTCTGCCACAATCCCAAAATCCCATCTGGTGAAATGAAAACAATGACCAGAAACACAAGGCCAATGAGCGTGTTGAAACGCTCAGCCCCGATCAGATCAATGGCAAAAGTTTTCATCAAAACATAAACAAGTGCGCCCAAAAACGGGCCAATCGGGTGGCGCAGGCCGCCAATTACGGCTATGACCAAAATACCAATTGATTCACCCACGCTGATGGTGCCCGGTGAAATGCGGCTGTTGAACCATACATAAAGAACGCCCGCTGTGCCTGCGATAAGGCCAGACAAAAAATAGGCAAAAACTTTGACGGCGGTGACATTATAACCAATCGCCCGCATTCGGCGTGGGTTATCGCGTGCGGCTTGCAAACTCAGCCCGAAACTGGAGCGCGCGCAATACATCACGAGACCATAAGCGATGGTGGCGATGGCGAGACATAGAAAGTAAAATGGAATGGGGTCGCGCCAATAGATTCCAAACAGGGTTGGTGGTTCAATGCCGCGATAGCCCGCAAAGCCATTGAACAAAGCGTAATTCTGATTTGCGAAATAGTAAAAAGCCGTGGCAATCGCCAGTGTGATCATAATGGTGTAGATGCCAGTGGTGCGCACGGAGATCAGACCGATCAATGTTGCGGTAACGGCAGCGATCAAAATTGCAAACGGTGCAACGATCCACCATGGCCAGCCAAAGCCCATAATGTTCACGCTGTTGGTACCAAAAATAGCAACCGCATATCCGGCAATTCCTGCCACCGTGAGCTGCGCCAAACTCACCATGCCGCCATAGCCTGCCAGCACCATGAGCGAGAGACCGATCATGCCTAAGATCAGAATTTGTCCGCCGATTTGGAAGGCAAAAAATGGCGAAACCATAAAGGGATAAAGAACAAGCGCTATGGCCAGTAAAATTTGACCCGCACCCAATTGTTGGAAGAACCGATCAAAAGCGTTGGGGCCTGCGGCCACATCAGTGATGCTCATCGCGCTGCTCCCATCAAACCTTGGGGGCGAATGGCGAGAACGACAACCATGATAACGAAGGTGAGAACCACGCCGTAAGTTGGAAAATAAACCAGACCAATTTGTTCGGCGAGTCCCACCAAGAGCGCGCCAACCGCAGCCCCGGTAACAGAGCCCATGCCACCAACGATCACGACAACCAGCGAAGCCAGCAAGTAACGCACATCTTCACCCGGTGCCACGGACAACACCGAGCCGCCAACTACTCCGGCAAATCCAGCAAGCCCTGCACCAATCGCAAACACCGCCGTGAAAATGAGTTGTACATTAACGCCGGAGGCCGAGAGCATAGCGCGATCATCCACGCCCGCTCTGATCATCATGCCCACTTTGGTTTTGTTGAGAAACAGCCAGAGGCCAACACCAATCACCACTGCGGCCACAAACACCATCAGGCGATAGAATGGATATTTCATATAGACTGCTTCGCCGGATGATTTCACGGCGGTGATCACGGGTGTTGCAACCGCTCCATCCAACCATTCTGGAATGATGAACTGATAGGTGTTGCCACCCCAGACGGCGAGCATGAGATCAGCTGCCACAATCGAAATACCAATCGTCACCAAAGTTTGGCGTAGATCATCGCCTTCCAATTTGCGGAAGACAAAATATTGCATCAACACGCCAACCACCGCCATGGAAAGGCTGCCTGCGGCAATGCCGATGAGCCAATAGCCAGTCCAGTTGGCTGCACTGTAACCAATATAAGCGCCCAGTAAATAAAGTGAACCATGGGCCAAATTCACATTGCGCATCAGGCCGAACACCAACGTGAATCCGCTTGCGACCAAGAAATATAAACCGGCCACGGTGACGCCATTGAACACGGCGCTTACAAAGGTTTTCTTCGGCCCAACAACATTCACCAAACCTTCGGGCCACACGGCAAGAAAAAGCCATAACACAACGGCAGCGACGAGAAGGCCCACGAGTCCCCACGCTTGCTTGGCCGTTAAGCCCTCATCCTTGCTGGTGTCCGCAACGCTCATGCAGTCAGCCTGCGGGTTTGCGCATTCATCTTGGGCTCTTTGTGGAACTTGCCATCTTTCATAATGGCGAGAATGCGGGACTTGTCTTGAAGCACGCGGATGTTTGAAATCGGATCACCATCAACCAAAATCATATCTGCGAGCCAGCCTTGCTTAAGCTGACCCAACTCATCACCCATACCCATGATCTGACCGCCAAATTTGGTGCCCGCCATAATGGCTTCCATTGGTGACATACCGACCATGTCGACGAAATATTCAAAGTCCTTGGCGTTGGTGCCTTGCGGTGTCCACGCAAAGCCATAATCACCGCCAATGCACACTCGTATGCCACGCTTGTGCATTTTACGTGCGGTTTCAACAGCGGCTTCCAATTCGCGCTCATATTCAAGCGACAAGGGCGAGCCGGGCTTAATGCCCCACTCAGCAGCGCCACGCGCAGTTTGCACAAGCCACGCAAGACCCGGGGCCACAAAGTGTTTGTCCTTTACGGCCTCCAACATGTCCAAGGCTTCTTCATCAGCATAGGATGCGTGGAAAATGTTTTGAATGCCGTGGCGAATACATTGCTTCACCGATTCAGATGATCGCGCATGGGCCGCAATCACTTTATTGCGACAACGCGCCTCACTGCAAGCCATGGCCACTTCTTCTTCCGACATCGG
>CAXTKN010000126.1:0-7561 GCA_964244805.1 uncultured Aestuariivirga sp. | reverse complement strand
CGGCTTCGACATATTTAACCAGCAATGGGCAAGGGCGATATTTTGAATCGGCCAAACCATCATGCAGCACCTGCATCACCGAGAGGCACGTATCGAGGCCGATGAAATCGGCAAGCTCCAATGGCCCGATAGGGTGGTGCGCGCCCAGTTTAAACGCTGGAACGGGGGCCCATAAAATGAATACCAACTAATTTTTAAACACAATCCGCGTTGTGCTTTAAAGAAACGGCCAACAAATAGAAGTCGACGAAGGTTTTTACCACTTTTGAAAAAACATTTCAAAATGTAGTCTCAGCATAAAACTTAAAAACTGATACAATAGACACAATTTTCACGAATGGGATAATTAAACTAATAAAACAAACAATCAAAACTGATGCAATAAACACAATTTTCACGAACGGGGTAATTAAACTAATAAAACAAATAAATTGACTACTGCTAACGAATACGATTTAACCAACGCATAATAACATATGGGTTGATTTTCGTGGCCCCCCGGACGGGACTTGCACCCGCAACCAGGAACTTAACAGGCACCTGCTCTACGTTGAGCTACCGGAGGAACCACGCTTACACCCCGGCCTACAACGCCGGGGTGTCTTCCTATAGACGCTCCGATTTTAATTAAGTCAAGGTTATGCTCATACGGATTGCACGATATGCATGTAAGCATTTGAAAACAAAGAAGTATGCGAGTATGTACTTTTATTAAAAGTACATTAACGAATCGCGACTCAATAGGCAAACCATTGAAATTAAATAGTATTATTTGTCAGATTCGCTGGACAAATATCCCAATCGGCCAAGCCGATAATGGAAGTATAAATTCGCCAAGTAATTACCGCGTCGGAACTGGCGTTTCGCCACGATAGTCATAAAACCCGCGTTTCACTTTGCGGCCAAGCCATCCGGCTTCGACATATTTAACCAGCAATGGGCAAGGGCGATATTTTGAATCGGCCAAGCCATCATGCAGCACCTGCATCACCGAAAGGCATGTATCGAGGCCAATGAAATCGGCCAGTTCAAGCGGACCCATCGGATGATGCGCGCCCAGTTTCATGGCTGTATCGATCGCGGTCACACTGCCTACGCCTTCATAGAGCGTGTAAATCGCTTCATTGATCATCGGAAGCAAAATGCGGTTAACGATAAAGGCTGGATAATCTTCCGAGATGGCCGTGGTTTTGCCTAATGTCAGTGTGAAAGCCTGAATGGTTTTGAACACAGTTTCGTCGGTGGCAATGCCGCGGATCAATTCAACGAGTTCCATCACCGGAACCGGGTTCATGAAGTGTATGCCCATAAATTTCTCAGGTCGGCCGGTGGTGGCGGCAAGACGGGTAATGGAAATTGAAGATGTGTTGGAAGCAATTATGCAATCGGCTTTCAAATGCGGCGTTATGGCCTCAAAAATCTGGCGCTTGATGGCTTCATTTTCGGTGGCGGATTCAATCACCAAATCAAAATCCGCAAACCCTTCGAAACCATTCACGGGCGCAATATGGGCCAGCAATGCTTTCTTGGCCTCTTCAGTCAGTTTGCCTGAATTCACGCGCCGCGAAAGGCCTGAGTCAATATTGGCTATTCCCGCTGCAATACGGTCGGCTGCTGCATCATAAATACCGACGTGATAGCCCGCCGCTGCGCAGACTTGGGCAATGCCGCAACCCATCTGGCCTGCGCCAATGATACCCACCTTTGCAATTTTCATATTGGACATTCGCTTTCGTTCAATTCATGGTTTGGGCTTAGCCTATTACGCTGTTGCAGTGCGGGCAAGAACATTTCGCAGTTGCGAAAAGGGTGAAAATGACGGAATCGCGGGTGAATCTAGCCTTATGGGCTATGGTGTTTGGTAATTTTGTCATTGGCACGGGTGTGCTTTTGCCTGCGGGACTGCTGAACCAACTCTCTTCGGAGCTTAAAGTTGATAGTGCCACGGCAGGCCTGTTGCTTTTAGTGGGCGGGGTGGTCGTGGGGATTGGTGCGCCGATATTGGCAACCTTGACGACACGTTTCGATCGCAGGTTGCTGCTGACGCTTTCAATGCTGCTTTATTCTGCGGGACATTTGGCTTCAGCTTTCACCAATGACTTCTGGTCACTGCTGATTGTGCGCGCATTAATGATCAGCGCCGCCGGCATTTTTTCACCCCAAGCCGCAGCCGCCGTAGGTTTACTGGTATCAAATGAGCGACGCGCTTCGGCGATTGCATTTATTTTTATTGGTTGGTCAGTGGCGTCGGTTGGGGGCATTCCTATTGGAGCTTTGCTTGGCGATTGGATCGGCTGGCGGGCGGTGTTTGCTCTAATGGCTGCGCTGTCGCTACTGAGCGCTGTGGCAGTATGGTTCACCGTGCCGCCGAAACTCTTTGGTGTTCCCCTTAATCTCAAATCGTGGATATCGGTTTTTACCTCGCCCGCATTGCTTTGCGTCTTGTTGGTTACTTTGCTTAGCATGTCGGGGCAAATTTCGGTGTTGGGTTATCTTGGCCCCATACTCAAACAATCAACGTTGGCCACAACGGTGCAGATTTCCTTGGCCTTTGCCATTGCAGGCGCAGCTGGCGTCTTGGGCAATACACTCGGATCAAACATGGTGCGCTCAGTGGCTGTTGACCGAGTTATTGCAATCGCACTTGTGAGCCTGTGCATTGGTTTTGCGGTGTTTACGCTGATGTTTGGCAATTACTGGGGCATGATTTTGGGTATGGCGCTTTGGGGGCTTGGCACATTCTCCTCAAACTCATTGCAACAAAGCCGCTTGGTGCAGCTGGCCCCACCTTTGGCTTCAGCTACCGTGGCGCTCAATACGTCTGCGGTTTATTTGGGGCAGGCTATTGGCTCAGGTGTGGGCGGCCAACTTTTGAAAGGCGGTGCTTCACCCCTATCGGGTTGGACGGCACTCGGGTTCTTGATTTTAGCTTTATTTGCATCACTTTATGCAAATCGACTAAAGGTCTAAAAAGACAAAAAAATGACTTGGCCAGTCGGGGGAGGAGCAGGCCAAGTCATTTAAGAACACATCAGGATGTGTTTGTGCTCACTGCGCGGCATTCCGGGGGAACTATGCTTTGCGCATTGATTACAACATGAAAACGCTCGTATTTCGGGAATAGTTCCGATTGAAAGTAAATATTTTCAATTATTTTCCGAGCTTGCCGAGTTCAGCCTCGAGCTCGGGTACAGCCGTAAACAAATCTGCCACCAAGCCATAATCGGCCACTTGGAAAATTGGTGCTTCGTCGTCTTTATTGATGGCGACGATGATTTTGGAATCTTTCATGCCTGCCAAATGTTGAATGGCACCCGAAATGCCAACGGCGATATAGAGGTTTGGCGCAACAACTTTGCCAGTTTGACCCACTTGATAATCATTGGGCACATAGCCTGCATCCACAGCGGCGCGCGAAGCACCAACTGCCGCGTTCAGCTTTTTGGCCACAGCTTCCAGCATCTTGAAGTTTTCACCCGACTGCATGCCACGACCACCTGATACGATGATCTTGGCCGAGGTGAGTTCTGGACGATCTGATTGCGTTAAATTTTCGCTGACGTAAGAAGACAGTGCGGGATCAACCGCAGCGCTTGCGTTTTCAATTACAGCTGAACCTGTCTCGCCAGCAGTAGCAAATGAAGCTGTGCGCACGGTGATGATTTTTTTGGCATCGAGTGATTGGACAGTTTGTACGGCGTTGCCAGCATAGATCAAGCGCACAAATGTGTCGGCGGATTTTACTTCAGAAATATCAGAAATTTGCATCATATCCAAAAGTGCTGCCACGCGCGGCATAATATTTTTGCCGTTTGTAGTGGCAGGTGCCACGATATGATCATAGGTCGGAGCCAAAGCCACAATTGTGGCGGCCATTGGTTCAGCCAATGGGCGCTCCAAGGCTTTGGATTCGACATGAAGCACTTTCTTCACACCTGTCAATTTCGCAGCGTGCTTGGCCGCAGCGCCAGCATTGTTGCCAGCAACCAGCACATGAACGTCGCCGCCCATTTGAGCAGCAGCGGTTAGCGCTTTATGCGTTGCATCTTTAACAACGTGATTATCATGCTCAGCAATCAGAAGAACGGCCATGGTTAGATTGCTCCTGCAGTTTTGAGCGCGCCGACAAGTTCAGCAACGGATTTTACTTTAATGCCAGCCAAGCGCTTTGGCGGCTCTTCGGTTTTGATCATTTTCAAGCGCGGCTTCACATCTGCGCCATAATCGGCTGGTGACTTTTCATCCAAAGGCTTTTTCTTGGCCTTCATAATGTTGGGCAGTGACGCATAACGCGGTTGGTTCAAACGCAGATCGGTTGTGATGATCAGCGGCATCTTCACTTTGAGTGTTTGCAAACCGCCATCAATTTCGCGGGTGATGGTGGCTTCGCCTTGACCGGGCTCGAGCTTTGAGCAAGCGGTGGCTTGCGGCCAGCCCAGAAGTGCTGCCAGCATTTGGCCCGTCTGATTGCAATCATCGTCAATGGCTTGTTTGCCCAAAATCACCAGTTCAGGTTTTTCAGCTTCGACAATGCCTTTGAGGATTTTGGCCACACCCAATGGCTCTACATATTCATCATTCTTTACGAGAATCGCGCGGTCGGCACCCATGGCAAGTGCAGTGCGCAGAGTTTCCTGAGATTGAGCAGGGCCGATTGATACCACGATGATTTCTGAGGCGATGCCTTTTTCTTTCAGGCGAATGGCCTCTTCAACGCCGATTTCATCAAACGGGTTCATCGACATTTTCACATTGGCAAGTTCAACGCCTGAACCATCTGCCTTGACGCGAATTTTCACGTTGTAATCAACCACGCGCTTTACAGCGACAACAACTTTCATGAGAACCTCATTGGGAA
This sequence comes from uncultured Aestuariivirga sp., assembly GCA_964244805.1. Lineage (GTDB taxonomy): Bacteria > Pseudomonadota > Alphaproteobacteria > Rhizobiales > Aestuariivirgaceae > Aestuariivirga. The sequence continues at coordinate 2,703 of CAXTKN010000126.1, read as the reverse complement.
ATTTTGCCGGACACTAGTGTTGGGGGCCACGATAGTCAATTCTGGGAACGGCGTGGACTATTCAAATGCGACCATTTGGCGTGAAGGCCAATCTGCTCCGCATGATCAAGGTTATCACCAATCCGAAGGTAAAACCGCCGATATGTGCCCACCAGGCAACGTCTTCGCCCGGCTGGGCGGCCGCCACATGGTAAACTTGGAGCAGAAACCAGAAACCCAGAACCAAAACCGCTGGAAGTGGAATGGGCACCAAAAAGAACGGCAAGACCCAAATGCGGGCGCGGGGAAATAACACGATATAAGCCGCAAGCACGCCGGAGACGGCACCTGACGCGCCAATCAGCGGACTGTCGGAATTAGGCATCATGATCACATGGGTCAGTCCTCCAACAACGCCGCAAAGGAGAAAGAAAATCGCAAACCCGACATAACCGTAAGCATCTTCGATATTGTCGGCAAACACCCACATGAACAGCATATTGCCGATCAAATGCATCCACCCACCATGCAGGAAAAGATAAGTTACGAGCGTGAAGGGCTCGGCAACTGGATCGCTTGTGGCCAGCGGGTGCAGTAGCTGCACAGGTATGAGGCCGAAATTACCTTCAGCGCTGGCCAGCATGTGATTGTTTCCCAAAGGGCCTGTATAAAGAAAAATCAAAATATTTATGATGATGATGGCCATGGTGACGAATTGAAAGCGGATCACTCTCAGCGGCGTGTCATCATGGAGGGGCAAGAACATTCATGCTGTTTAGCCGATAAGCAATTTATATGCGAGATAGAACATGATGAGGGCGATCACCAAATCAATGCCGCGCCAAACGATGGGTTTTGACAGAGGCCCGCGCAAGGCTTTGGCACCATAGCCGATTAGAAAGAACCATGCGAACGAGGCCAGTGATGCGCCCAGTGCAAAAGGGGCTTGCTCGCCGGCAGGCCTGCTATTTGCGATGGAGCCCACAAGGATCAATGTATCAAGATAGACATGGGGATTGAGCCATGTGAAAGCTGCGCACGCGGCTAGGGCGAAAAACAAGCTTGTAACAGTTTTGCCTTCTTCTTTGAGCGCTTCGGGTTTTAAAACGCGACGAAAGGCTTTAATGCCATACCAGATGAGAAAAGCCGCTCCGCCGTAAGTGAGAACCGGAATGAACCAAGGCAGGGTTTGTACCACCACTCCCATGCCATATACGCCTGCCCAAATCAGAATGGCATCGCTGACTGAACAGAACAGGCAAATCCAAAAGATGTGGCTGTTCAAAACGCCTTGGCGGATGACGAATGCATTCTGCGCGCCAATCGCAACAATAAGACCGCCGCCCAAGGCGAAGCCTGCAAGGACGGCATTTAGCATTTAGCGCGTCTTCCCCGGAACCCACAGGACATCGCCAGATCCTGCTTTAAAATTCACCCAGCGACTGGCGACGAAGAAAAAATCAGAAAGGCGGTTGATATAGGCGATGGCGCCTTCGCTGACATGCTCGCCTTTGATTGCGGCAAGCTCGACGACCAATCGCTCAGCGCGGCGACACACTGTGCGGCACACATGAAGGTGGGCGGCAGCTGCGTGGCCTGCTGGCAACACGAAAGATCGCAGAGGCGAAAGCTCGGCATTAAGTTCATCGATCTCAGTTTCAATGCGCTCATATTGTTTTGGCAAAATGCGTAAAGGTTCGAATTCCAGTTTCTCGCCGCGATCAGGCACGCAGAGGTCTGCACCCAGATCAAAGAGTTCATTTTGAATCCGCGCCAGCATGGCATCGAGTTTAGGCATTTCGCCCAGATTCAACCGCGCAACACCAATCGTGGCATTGGTTTCATCCACCGTGCCATAGGCGGCAATGCGGATATGGGCCTTGGACAGGCGTTCACCTGTTCCTAATGCGGTTTGACCAGCATCGCCGGTTCTTGTGTAGATTCGATTTAAAACAACCATGAAGCCTTATTACTCATTTCTTAAATAGAAGGAAGGCTTGGCAGAAAGGGCACGCGCCGTGACACTGAGGCCTGCCGCAACGGTCAGGACCATAGCAACAAGGGCTGTTATGATGGCCGTGGAAGGTGAGAAGCTCCACGGCATCTCTAAAATATAATATGCAAGGAACCATGAACCTAGCGAACCAACGACAATGCCGAACACAGCGGCGACCAATCCGAGCAACGCATACTCAATCGTAAATGCGCCAAGCAACTGACGGCGGGTTGCGCCATAAGTTTTGAGAACCACCGCTTCATAGCTACGTGATGAAAGGCCCGCCGCGAGTGCGCCTGCCAAAACTAGAATGCCAGTCAGCAATGTGATGATGTTTGCACCGCGCACGGCCGTTAACATTTTGCCAAGCAAATCGCCCACAGTGGCCAATGCATCTTTCACCCGAATGGCGGTCACAGCAGGGTAGGCGGCGGCCATCGTATTCAATAATTTTCCTTCATCGCCACCTTTCATTTCGACAGTCACGATTTCAGCGTGGGGTGCGGCTTTCAAAGTGCCAGGTGTGAACACAAGCACGAAATTGATCCCCATCGCCCGCCAATTGACGGTGCGTAAATTTGCGATCTCTGCCTCGACTTCACGACCCAAAATATTCACTGTGATTTTATCACCGATTTTAAGATCCAATCCCCGCGCAATATCTTGAGTCATGGAAACAAGATTTGGCCCGGCATAATCTTTTGTCCACCACTCACCTTCAACCAGTG